>DAOTWB010000222.1:0-2777 GCA_034436235.1 Anaerolineae bacterium | reverse complement strand
TTGCGCGCGCTTGTCTTGCCCAGTCCAACGCCTACACTGACCGCGACGCGCACGCTCACGCCGACTGCTACGCCAAGTTTGACGGCGACGCCAACGCACACCTTCAGCCCGAGCCCGACGCAAACGCCGTCAGCCACTACGACGACAACCCTCACTGCGACTGCTACCTTCACGGCGACCGCAACGCGCACTGCAAGCGCGACCGCCACCTTCACAGCGACCGCGACTCAGACTGACACGCCGACGCCGTCTTTGACGCCGACTGAGACCTTGACCGCGACGCCAACTTTCACGCCGACGCCCGCTTTCCCGCTCATGCCGCTGCAGACGACTTTCGCGCGCTTCCAAAATAGAGAAGATTGCGCCTTTCAAGGCATCAGCGGCGTCGTCATCGGCTTGCAACAAGAGCGCCTCACGGCGCGAGTCGGCATTCAGGTGCAAGTGACGGGCAGAAATTTTGCGCAGCGCGCCAGCATCGAGAGCGATTCAACTTACGGCTGGCTGATTCAAGTCGGCGAGCGCCCTAGACGCGCCGCTTATCGCGTCCAGTTGCTCAGCCGCGAAGATGTTATACTCTCGCCCGCCGTGACAGTTCAGTTCGATGGCAATTGCGAACGCAATCTCGCCCAAGTGGACTTCACGCAAGTTCGACCTTTTTAGAGAGACTCTAGGCTATGGCTGAGGAAAGACCGCCTGTTTCGTCTGAAGACGCCGCGCCCGATGACGAACCGCTCAGCGCTTATGACCTGCCCGCTGCGCCTGTTGTGCGCCGCACGCGCCGAAAGCCGCCATGGGATGCTGCGCCGCAATACGCCGATGAGCCATCGCCGAGCGGCTACGGCTGCGCCGATGTGATCACAGCTTTCTTCATCCTGCTCTCAGCAGGCGTCGTCTCGCTGACCATCTTGCTGATCGCCAATCCCTACGCGCCGATCAATCCGTTTCCGCCGCCTACGCCGCTCGCTCTGCTCGTCCTAGCGACGCCTGAGCCGACGCTGACGCCGAGCGCCACGTTCACGCCTGAGCCGCCTACCCTGCCGCCGCCGACAGAGCCGCCGACCGCCACACCGACCGAGACGCCTGTTCCCACAGCCACAGAGACGCCTACGCCGACCATCACGCCGACTCCAGTGGTCGGCGGCATTGTCACGCTGCCGCCGACGGCAGCCGCGCCTGAAGCATCGCCCGTCTCACAGAGCGGCACGCGCTCGCTTTATCCGTTCAGCCTGAACGCGATTCGCTACCAAGCGCATGACGGCAGCGAAGGTTGCCGCTGGCAGAGCTTGGCGGGCTTGGTGCTGAACATGCAAGGGCAGCCGCGCACGCGCGAAGAAGGCAGCCTGACCGTGCGCATCACCAGCGCTGACGGCAACATTGATGAATTCCACTACACAGGCGAGCAGCCGAAGTTCGGACCGAGCGGCTTCGAGGCGTTTCTCGGCACAACGCCGCGCGTCGGCGATTACACTGTGCAGCTGCTTGGCATCACAGGCGTGCCTATCTCGGAGAAAGTGACCGTGCAAGCGCGCAGCGGCTGCGATGAGAACGTCGTTGTGGTCGAATTCATCCAGAATTACATCTATTGAGCGCGCGGCGCGGTCGGCTGACCGCGCCACACAAGTCGCTCACTTGGCGAACTCTGTAATGCGCGTCTCACGCATCACTTGCACCTTGATCTGACCTGGATACTGCATCGATTCCTCAATGCGCTTGGCGATCTCGCGGGCAAGGCGTGCCGCGCCGACATCGTCCACTTCTTCAGGGCGCACGATCACGCGCACTTCGCGCCCTGCTTGCAGCGCGTAGCTCTGCTCTACACCCTTGAACGAGTTGGCGATCTCTTCGAGCGTGCGCACGCGCTTGATGTAGGTCTCCAAGCTCTCGCGGCGTGCGCCAGGACGCGCGCCGCTGATCGCGTCAGCCGCCTCGACGATGATCGCCTCGACGTACAGCTGCTCAACTTCGTGATGATGGCTAGCGATGCAGTTGATCACTTTCTCGTTCACGCCATAGCGCTTACAGAATTCTGCGCCGATGATCGCGTGCGAACCTTCGGTCTCGTGGTCAATCGCCTTGCCGATATCGTGCAGCAAGCCGCCCATCTTAGCAATTGCCACATCCGCGCCCAGCTCAGCGGCGATCATGCCCGCCAAGTGCGCCGTCTCAATCGAGTGCGCGTGCTGATTCTGCCCATAGCTGGTGCGGAATTTCAAGCGTCCCAGCAGCTTGATGATCTCAGGATGCAAGCCTGGCACGCCCGCTTGGATTGCGGCAGCTTCGCCTTCCTCGCGCACCACGCGCTCCACTTCTTTGCGCGCGTCTTCCACCAGTTTCTCAATGCGCGTTGGATGAATGCGTCCGTCCAGCACCAGCTTGCCCAACGCGCGGCGCGCCACTTCACGGCGGACAGGATCGAAGCTGGAGAGCGTGACCGCCTCTGGCGTGTCGTCCACCACCACATCCACGCCGGTCGCCTGCTCAAAGGCGCGGATGTTGCGTCCGTTGCGCCCAATGATGCGCCCTTTCATCTCATCCGACGGCAACGGCACCACGCTGACCGCCAGATCGCTGACCTGCTCAGAGGCGATGCGCTGAATGGCGAGCGCCACCACGTCGCGCGCGCGGCGATCCGCTTCCGTCTTCAGCTCTTCATCCAGCTCGCGCAGCTTGCGCGCCATATCAGCGCGCACCTCGTTCTCCAGCGAATCAAGCAAGTGCTGGCGCGCTTCCTCGCGAGTCATCTGCGCTACGCGCTCCAGCTCAGCGCGGCGCTCTTC
>DAOTWB010000221.1:0-11429 GCA_034436235.1 Anaerolineae bacterium | reverse complement strand
GCGATCAGCGCGCCGTCAGGCGAGAGCGCAGGCGAGCGATAGCTGCGTCCATCAGCAGCGCCTTGCGTGATCGGCTTGCCGGGCAGATCGGCGAGCGTGCCAACATACACATTGCCGCCGAAGATGTGCGCGATGAGCGCCAAAGGCGATTCGAACGGCACCACAATCGGACTGCCATTCGCGCTCTCAGTCAGCGTGGTAGGCGAGAATTCGTTCACGATCTGCCCGAAGACATCCGCCCAAGCGCCGAAGGCAGCCTGCGGCGCAAACTGACTGAGCCGATAGGCTTGTCCGTAGACGATGAAGAATGTGACGCGGTATTGGCGCGGTGTGCCATCTGTGCAGGGCGCGACGAAATGCGCGCTCAGACCTGTGCGCCGAATGGCGATGCGCTCAGGCGAGAGATCGACACGGATGAAAGTGCGCGTGTACTCGTTCAGTAAGTCTTCAAAAGTGCGGCTGCCGGCAGCGCCGAGCGCCTGCGCGATCATGCCCGCCTCTGCGCAGACAGGCGTGCGACTTGCGCCGAAGTACGTATCTATGCCGCGCTCGGTCACTTCCCAGAAGTTTGGATACGGCAGGCTGAACTTCTCACTGCGATAGAGCGCGAAGCCAATCGGCGGCAATGGCGTGCCGTCCTGTGCAGTGGTCGGCAACAGACCGACGCCTAGCGAAACGGCGATCAGGCAGACGAGCAGCCAGCGGCGCGCCTGCGCTTGCCGAAGTGAACATCTCATATGGTGTGCTATTTTGTCCGATCAGATGATTCGTCAAATGGCTTTAGCATACCGATCATCAGATCAGCTCACAAGGGCAAAGTTGGTGAAGCGTAGGTTTTGCGCGCTGAATTGCAGGCAAAAATCGCTGCCAAAAGTGTGCTATACTGTGAGCGCACGCAATTCAGGGATGCGCAACTTATGTCAGAGGCAACCAGCACTGTTCGCACAGCTGAGACGGCTGAGCTACAACGCCTGATCAAAATTTTGGACGAGCTAGAGATGCAGTTCAGGCAGCAGCGCGCGTTTTTGCAGCGGCGCGGTATGAGCTTGCCGCCTGGCACGCTCAACAGTTTGCAACAGGCGCGGGCAGAGCTGGAGAACGCGCTGCGCGACTACGAAGAAGCCGCGCGCGAAGTGAAGCGCCTGCGCGAGCTTGGACGCACGGCTGAGCTGATCAACTCAACCCTTGACCTGAACGATGTGCTGAACGAAGTTATAGACACAGTCATTGCGCTCACGCGCGCTGAGCGCGGCTACTTGGTGCTGCGCAATCCGCAGACAGGCGAGCTGGAATTCATGGTCGCGCGCAACATCGAGCATCGCACGCTGATGGAGAACGAGTTCATCATCAGCCGTACCATTGTGGCGGATGTGGCGCGCACAGGCGTGCCAATCGTCACCACAGACGCCGGCGCCGACGAACGCTTCGACTCGCAACAGAGCATCATTCGGCATGGCTTGCGCAGCATCTTGTGCGTCCCGTTGCTGCTCAAACAGACCGTCACTGGCGTCATCTACGCCGATAATCGCATCAAGTCCGGCATTTTTGGCGAGCAAGAGCTGCAGCTGCTGCAAAACTTCGCCAATCAAGCGGCAGTGGCTATCGAGAACGCGCGCCTGTTCGAGACGCTGCAGGCGAATCTCGCCAACATCACTGCCATGCGCAATTTGCTCAGCAACGTCTTCGCTTCAATCGCCAGCGGCGTCATCACAACCGATGCGGACGATCGCATCACGATCATGAATCCTGCCGCCTGCCGTATCCTGAACCTTGAAGCGGCAGCTTGCCTTGGCAAGCCGCTCTGGGAAGTCTGGGAACTGATTCCGCCTGAGACGCTGCAAGCGATCCGTGAGGAAGGTCTCTCAGAGTCGGCGGAAGTTGAATTTGACGTGGTAGGCAAAGGCACGTTGAGCCTGAGCGTCAGTCTCAGTCCGTTGCGCAACGCCGATGGCAGGATTGAAGGCGTGGCGATCGTGGTGGACGACCTGACCGAGCAGAAGCGCCGTGAGCAACAGCTGAAGACTGTCCGCAAATATTTGACGCCTGCGATGGTGGACAACATCCGCAGCATTGAAGCGCTCGGCTTAGGCGGCGAGCGGCGCGTCATCACATCGCTCTTTGTGGACGTGCGCGATTTCAAGCGGCATCCGTTGCACCTGATGCCGCGCGAGCTGATGGCTTACCTGAATCGCTATTTGACGGTCGCCGCTGATGCCATCACACAGCAGAACGGCATCATTGATAAGTACATGGCGAACGAAATTCTCGGCTTGTTCAACACACAGCTGAATCCGAGCGAAGATCACGCCTTGCGCGCCGTGTTGGCTGCGCTTGAGATGGCGGACGCTTTCTGCGCGCTCTACGCGCACATAGGCGAGCCTGCAGGCGTGCGCTATTTCCGCGTCGGCATCAACACAGGCGTCGCGACGCTGGGCAACGTGGGCAGCGAGACGCGCCGCGAGTTCACCGCCGTCGGCGACTCGGTCAATGCTGCGCATCGCCTGCTCGAAAACGCGCGCGACGGCGAGATCGTCATCAGCGAAGTGACCTACCGAGCCTGCGCGAACGTCCTGAATCAAATTCCGCGCCTCACGCTGCGCAGCGCAGAAGAGATTTTCGTCAAGAATCGCCGCGAGCCGATGCACATCTATCGCTTTTACCGCGAGGACAGCTGATGACAGCGCCAACTGAGAGCCAACCGCGCGAGAATTTGCGCCAGCGCTTGCAACGCTTGCACCTGCTCACGCATGAGCTAACTCAAGCGCTCTACGCACAGCGCGAGCTGCTGACACAGCGTGAGATCGAGCTGCCTGAGGCGCCGCTGCAAGCGCTTGAGCGCCTGAGCTACGATCTGCTCGCTTTTTCGCAGCGCGCATCGGATAGCTCTGTTGAGCTGCAGCAGCTGCGCGAGCTGGCGCGCACGTCGCAGATCATCAACTCGAAGCTCAGCCTTGATCAGGTGCTGAACGACGTGATTGACACGGTCGTGACGCTGACGGGCGCTGAGCGCGGCTTCATCATGCTGCAAGATGTGCAGAGCAAGCGTTTCGTGATCGGCGTGGCGCGTAAAATCAACCAAAGCGACCTTGAAACGGAAGAGATGCGCGTCAGCCGCACTGTTTTAGAGTATGTCATTCAGAATGGCGAGCCTATCCTGACCACGAACGCGCAAGACGATCCGCGCTTTGCCGACTCAGAGAGCGTCTTCGATCTGCGCTTGCGCAGCTTGCTGTGCGTGCCTTTGAAATTGAAAGAGCAGGTCATCGGCGCTATCTATGTGGACAATCGCACGCGCGAGGCTGTTTTCACACAGCAGGAACAGCGTTTGGTCTCTGCCTTCGCCAATCAAGCGGCGATCGCGATTGAGAATGCGCGTCTGTTCGAGCGCGTGCGTGCCGCGCTCGCCGAAGTGACCGCCATCCGCGATTTCATGGACAACGTCTTCGACTCAATTGCCAGCGGCGTCCTGACCGCCGATCAAAACGACGCAGTGATGCTGATCAACAACGCGGCGGCGCACATCCTCGACCTTGACCGACAGTATGCGCAAGGCAGGTCGCTCTGGGCAGTTCTGCCGACTTTCTATGAAGGCTTTCAGCAGCTGGTGGCAGAAGTGCGCACGCGCAACATCCAGCAGACGGTTGAAGTTGAGCCTGTGTTAGCGCGGCGCGGGCAGGTCAACCTGAATTTGCGGCTCAGTCCATTCCGCGATGAAGCGCAGATCACGCAAGGCGTCGCGATTGTGCTGGACGATCTGACCACGCTCAAGCAGCAACAGGCGACGCTCAGCGCAGTGCGGCGCTACTTGCCAACTGCCGATAACCTGCAGGCGATAGATACGCTGGAGCTGGGCGGAGTCGAGCGCGAGATCAGCGTCTTGTTCTGCGATGTGCGCGGCTTCACAGCTTTCAGCGAGCAGCTATCGCCTGAAGAGCTGATGCTTGTCATCAATCAATACCTGACGGTCAGCAGCAGCGCTATCGAGGCGTTTGGCGGCATCGTGGATAAATTCATGGGCGATGCAGCGGTCGGCTTGTTCAATACGCAATTCAATCCGATGGAAAATCATGCGCTGCAGGCTGTACGCGCTGCGCTCAAACTGCTGGATGGCGTCCATGCCTTGCACAGGACCTTGCCGCTCGATCAGTGCCTTGAATACGGCATTGGCGTTCACACAGGCTTGGCAGTGCTAGGCAACGTGGGCAGTCCGCGCCGCAAAGAGTTCACTGCCATCGGCGAGACCGTCCAGATTACCAAGTATTTGCAGGAGCTGGCGCCAGGCGGCGAGGTGATCATCAGCGCGGAGACCTATGCGCTGGTGGCGCCTTACGTGCAGGTTGAGCCTGCTAAGCCGCGCCGCGCCTTGGAGCCGCACGAGACGCCGCCGCCGATCTTCCGCGTGTTAGCTGTCAATGCCTAGCCTTGAGGAAAAGATGAGCGACGACTGCATCTTCTGCAAAATCATTCGCGGCGAAGCGCCTGCGACCATGCTCTATCAAGATGAGCGCGCGGTCGCCTTCAAGGATATCGCGCCGATCGCGCCTGTGCATGTGCTGATCGTGCCGCGACAGCACATCGTGAGCGCGGCTGAGGTCACTGCGGAAAACGCGCCGCTGATCGGACACCTGATCGCGGTCGCCGCGCAGCTGGCGCGCGAGCTAGGCATTGCCGAGCGCGGCTATCGCCTTGTCACCAACAGCGGTCGGGAAGGCGGACAGGCGGTCTTTCACTTGCACTGGCATTTGTTGGGCGGCAGGCAGCTGCGCGGCTTAGGCTGAACTTCAGGGCAAGCGGATTGTACTGAGCGCGATGTATTCGGCGCCGTTCGCGCGGAGCGGTGTCGGCTCGGCATACCAATAGACTTTCACGCCGAGCGTGTATTCGCCGCTGGGCAGGTCGGGCGGCAAGGCAATGCGATGCGAATCGAACTTGAGGTCGCCTGCGCGCCAAGCCGAGGTTGGCGCATTGCCATCGAGCGGCACGCCGTCGTGTTGCGCCACAAGCTGCCCTGCGCTGTTCAGCAGAAAGACGGAAACGCTGTAGTCGAGCGCAGGCGTGCGCAGCGCGCGCCACAGCAGCGCGACGCGCACACGATCGCCGCTCTGATCGAACGTCGCGCGTTCCAGCGCGAACAGATCGCCGAAGGTCGCCCAGCGCGTCTGCGGCGGACGCTCATAGCGCCATAGATAGATCACATTGTCATAATGGAGCGCGGTCAGCTCGGCTGTGCGCACAAAGCCGCGCTCAGGCAAGAAGTCCAGCAGACCGTCTTCATTTTTTCCCCAGTAGATCAGCCAGAAAGCATCGCGCGGCTCAAGGTACGCCTGCAAATGCGCGAAGAAATGCTCGCGATACGTCTCGCGCCAGGTTGGCAGCGAGATCAGCGGCAGCGTCTCAGGCGCGACTTTCAAAGCCTGACCGATATGATAGCGCAGCGCGAAATCATCTACCCAGATATCCATCAGCAGCGCTTCATCCGCCACGCGATAGGTCAGCCAGGTGCGCGCTACATCGCGCCATGGCGGCTTGATGTGATAGGCGTCAATCGTGGTCAGGTTGACGAACACCAGCACAGCCAGCAGTATGCGCTGCGCTGTGCGGTCAAGGTTCAGCAAGCCGTGTCCGATCAGGATAGCCAACGCAGGCGTCACCAGCAGAAAGTTGCGCGTGGTCAAGATCGGAAAACGCTCGTTTATTCCGATAATGACCATTATTGGCAATGCGACCCAGAGCGCCAAAAAGAGCGTTGGCACAAGCGGACGCCAGCGCCAGTGCGCCTTGCCGAAGCGATAGCTCACATAGCACAAGCCGAGCAGCGCCAAAGCGCCCGTCAGACCGAAATGCGTGCCGATCAGGTCAGTGCGCACCATGATGAAGGTCTCAGGCGTGTTGGGCAAGGTTGACTGAAAGATGATCGGACGCGTGTAACGCACGCTGCTCTGCATTAGAAAGACGCCAAATTGCGGCAAAAAAGCGACGCCGAGCGCAGCGAAGCGGACGCTCACATCCAACAGGCGGCGCAGCGGACGCACAGTGAAGAGCGCATGCAAGACCTGCACCGCGATCAACAAGACGCCTAGATAGTGCGTGTAGAGCAGCGCGACCGAACTCAGCAGCCATGCGATGCCGCTGGCAGAGCGCGCGCGGCGCACATAGCGCAGGTAGAAAAGCGCCGAGAGCGCGGCGAGCGCTGCCAGCTGCGTGTAGTGACGCGCTTCACGTGCCAACATGATCTCATTATCGGTCAAGGCGAGCAGCAGCGCTGCTGCCAAGCCTGCCAGCGGCGAGAACCAATCCGCGCTCAGCCGATAGACCGCAGCAATGCCGATCAGCGACCAGAAGGTTGAGAGCAGGCGTGTCATGAACACGCTATCGCCGAAGGCGTCCATCCACAGGCGCATCAGCATGAAATACAGCGGCGGATGCTGATCCTCAGCCATCGTCCGCGCCACGTCCGCCAATGACGGTCCTTTGGCGAGCAGCATCGTCCAGCCTTCATCCGCCCAGAAGCTCTCGCGCTCGATGTGCCACAAGCGTATGAACAGCGCGAAAATGGCGATGATGGCGAAGAGCAGAAGCGCCTGACGCGCAGCGCGCATGTGAAACGTGATCACACAAGTGTCTCTCATGATTTGCGAAGACGAGTGTAGCGCTGAAGACGCCTAATGCCAAGCCTGTGGCGTGTCCTGTGCAAATGGCGTATACTGCACTGCCAGACTGATGCTTCTTGAATGTTTGCCCTTCGTATGTTGTGAGGAAGAGCGCCTTGGAGCAAGAAAAATCTTTCCCGCCACACCGTGAGCCGATTCGCGATGCGCGCCTGCTGCCGATTCACGCGCCTGCTCAGATCATCGGGCGCAACCACGAGCTGGCGGCGCTCAATGCACACTTGAAGCAAGGCGGCTGCGCGCTGCTGACAGGCGCCGACGGTCTGGGCAAAACAGCGCTGGCAGCCGTGCTGGCGACCGCCTATAGCCGCACGCAACCCGGCGGCGTGCTGTGGCTGGACGTGGTGGAAGACGACGCAGCTTACCTGATGGCGCGGCTCGGTCGTGCCTATGGCATAGATACCTATCCAATGGGCGCGCTGGGACGCGAGCAAGCTGCTGATCGGCTGCGCGCTGTCCTGACCGCTGAAAAGCCGCTCATCGTCCTCGACGGACGGCTGTACTTGGCAGCCGTCGCCGAAGTGTTGGCGACCTGCGCGCCAAACGTCCCGACGCTGCTGACCAACGCTAAGCGCGGCAATGGCACATGGCAAACTTTTGTGCTAGAGCGGCTCTCGCCGAACGACTCGCAAGCTGTGATCCAACTCTACGCAGGCATCAACGATCCAAACGCATACCGAGCCGATCTGGAAGCGCTCTGTCAGCGTCTGGACGGCGCGCCGCTCACGCTTGAGCTGCTCGGACGACTGACAGCTGTAGATCGCCTGACGCCTGCCGAGCTGCGCAAAGAATTAGAGTACACCACCAGCCGCGAATCGCAGCAAGCCGTCCTCACGCTCACTTTCAAGCGGCTGAGCGCGCCGTTGCAAGGCTTGCTGCTCGTCTTGGCGACCACGTTCACAGGCAGCGCCACTGTGACCTTTTTGAGCGCAGCCAGCCACGTGCCGTCGCCACAAGTCGTCAGTTTGATGCGCGCGCTCGTAGCGCGCGGACTAGCGCGCGAAGCGACTGCTTACGGACAGCCTATTTTCAGCGTGCATGAGATCGTGCAGCGCTATGCGCTGAACTATCTGCGCAACAACAAGCGTCTTGAGCCGCTTGAGCAACGCGCGCTGAGCGCTGCGCTTAGCTATGCTGCTGCCGTAAGCGAGCGCACCTACCTAGCCGCCGAGCTTGATAACCTGCTCGGCGCCGCCGCTTATGCCACCGCGCAAGGCGACTCGCGCGCTGTGGCGACGCTCAGGCAAGCCTTAGCGCCGCTCGCCGCCTATGGCTTCCGTCCTGAGCTGGATATGCTCGATCAGTTGGCAGCGCGTCTGCACAGCACAACTGACGCGCTCGGCGAGACACAAGCCGCTGAGCGCGTCATCGCTGATACGCAGCCTGATGGCGCCACCACGCAGCCGAATCTTGAAGAGCCCATCGCTGATACAGCTGCCACGCCTGTTGTTCAGCCGATCCAAACATCCGCCCAAGTCTCGGCTACCAGTGCGCAAAGCGCGCCGCCGACCTTGCCCGAAGCGCCGCCTACCGATCCTGCGCTGCCCGTCGCTGCCCACGCTGAGCCGATCCTGATTGACGAAGACGACTCCGAGCAGAGCGACACCTTGCCGCTAACGCCAAGTCAGCGCGCCGCGCCTGCCACTGCCGAATCCGTTCGCGGCAGAGCGCTGTTGGCAGAAGCCGAGACGCTCGCCGATCCTGACGCCAAACGCGAGCGCCTCAGCCGCGCCACTGAACTGCTGCGCGCCGATGAAGATTGGCTTGGCACAGCGCAAGCCCTTGAGCAGCTCGGCACGCTGTGCCTTGCCCAGAACAAGCCCGGCGAGGCAATTCTGATGTTCGAGCAAGCTGCCGTCATCTTCCATCGCTACGATCAGCTGGCAGCTGAGCGCAGCGTCTTAGCGCAAATTGGACGCGCTTACGCCGCTCAGAATCAGCCGCAGCGCGCCGCTGAATACTACACGCGCGCACTTTTCCTCGCTCACGAAGGACACGATCAAGATGCCGAGATCGAAGCGCTCATCCGCCTTGCCGAGACGCATTATTTGCTGAGAGACTACGAAACTGCAGAGCGAAACTACCGCAAAGCCTTGCACCTCGCCTATCAGCGCGCCGATGCAGCCTTACAAGCGCACTTGACCTTAGCGCTTGGCGCGTTACTGCTCGATGATATTCGCACGTTATCGCAAGCTGCGCAGCTGCTTGAAGAAGCCGCCGCGCTGGCGCCTGAGCGCGCCGAGCCGAAGCGCTTGCTCAAGCGCGCCACTGAGCGCATTCGCCGTTGGCAGCGCGCTAACCTGCCGCTTGTGCCTGCGCGCGATAATCGCGAATTCGCCGCTGACGCTTACGAATAGACAGAAATTAGTGATGAAATAAAGCTGCGCTATAATAGCGCTAAGCTCAGCTGCTTGTGGAAAGAGTGCGCCATGACCGAGAGACGCGACACTGAAAAACGCAATATCTTCATCAGCTATTCGCGCGCCAACACGAATTTCGCGCGCAAATTGTACGCCAAGCTGCAAGCGCTCGGCTTCACGCTGTGGCGCGACCGCAACGACATGATAGGCGGCGAGAATTGGTGGCCGCAAATTCAAGAGGCGATTGAGAATGTAGATACGATGATCCTAGTTCTCTCGCCAAAGGCGCTTGAGTCGAGAGTTGTCTCGGAAGAGTGGCACTATGCGCGGCGGCACGGCACGCGCGTGATTCCTGTCCTCGCCGAGCCGATCAACTTTGAGACGGCGCCGCGCTGGGTGAAAAAAGCGGACGTGATGGACTTCCGCTTCGCCAAAGGTTTCCGCAGGCGCGGTTGGCTCGGCTTGGCAGGATACGACCCTGAGCATACCCTGCGCTGGGAAAAACTGATCGCGCAGCTCAAGACGAAGTACGAGCCGCGCCGCGTGCCGTTCAACGCCCCGAAGCTGGAAGGATTCATCGAGCGCCCGAAGGAATTCAAAGCGCTTTTAGATTGTCTGCTGGATACAGAGCGCAAGAATCCTGTAGCGATCACCACTGCCTTGGCAGGCGGCGCAGGCTTCGGCAAGACGACGTTGGCGCAAGCGTTGGCGCACAGCGTTGAAGTGCAGAACGCCTTCTCAGATGGCATCATCTGGCTGACGGTCGGCGAAACGCCGAACGGCATGTTGCTCATCAGCGAAGCGCTGGAAGTGCTGCTCGGCGCGCCGAGCGGCTTCAGCGCGCTCAGCGCCGCACAGGCGCGCCTGCGCGAGCTGACCAAAGGTCGCGATATCCTGTTCGTGCTAGACGACATCTGGGACGACGAAGTGCCGCGCGACTTGATGGACGGCTTGAGCGAGAGCTGCGCCTGCCTGCTCACCACGCGCCGCCCTGATGTGGCAGTGCGCCTGAACGCGCAAGCGCCCATCGCCGTCAACGAGATGACCAACGCCGAGGCGACCCAATTGCTGATTCGCGGCTTGAAGCCTCAGCCGAGCGACCTGCCCACCGTCAGCGCGCTCGCCGCCAAGCTGGGCGAATGGCCTCTGCTGCTCTCGTTGGCGCACGCCTACCTGCGCGAGCTGATCCACGTGGAAGGACTGCCGCTGCCCGACGCGCTGAATAAGCTGGAAGCGCAGCTGGCGCGCAAAGGCTTCACCGCCTTCGACCGCGCGAGCCGCGAGAACGCGCAGCGGCGCAATCAAGCGATCGCGCAGAGCATGGCGGTCAGCTTGGAATGGCTGGACAAGTTGGGCGCGGAAAAGGAGCTGTGCGAATTGAGCGCGCGCTTCCGCGAATTAGGCATTTTCTATGAAGATGCGCGCATCCCGTTCGAGACGGCGGCGCGCCTGTGGCGCGCCACAAGCGCCATGAGCCTAGAGCAGACAGAGACGGCGCTGAGCCTGATGCAGCGGCTCTCGTTGTTCGTGCGCTATGACGGCAAGGCGCGCGCCTTCCGCCTGCACGACGCGATCCGCGCCTACGCGCGCCAAGCCCTTGACCTGCCCAGCTTGAACAGCGCGTTCCTGAATGCCTACGGCGTGGAGCATTGGGCAAATTTGCCGCGCGACGAGCTGTATTTATGGGACTACTTAGCATACCACTTGCTAGAAGCGGATAGGCGCGCCGAGCTGCGTGCCGCGCTGCTGGACTACCGCTACCTGCAGGCGAAGCTGGACGCGCGCGACGCCAACGCGCTGCTGAGCGACTTCGATGCCTTTTTGCAAGATGGCGACGATAAACCTGCCCGCTTGGTGCGCCAAGCGGTTGAGATGAGCGCGCACCTGCTGGCAGAAGACAAAGCGGCGTTGGCGCACCAGCTCTACGGCAGGCTGTACGCTCACAAGGAATTGGCTGAGATTGCGGCGCTGCGCGCGCAGAGCGCGCCGCATGCCCTGCTGCCGCTGGGCGAGCCGACGCACCTGCAGGCGGGCGGGCATCTGCTGCGCACCTTGCGCGGGCATGAGGGAAGTATCGAGGGCGCGCTGGAGCTGCGGGACGGGCGGCTGCTCTCGTGGTCTGAGGACAAGACGCTCCGTCTGTGGGCGGCGGACGGGACTGAGCGCGCCGTCTTGCGCGGGCATGAGGGTAGTGTCTCAGGCGCGCGGGAGCTGCGGGACGGGCGGCTGCTCTCGTGGGCATGGGACGGGACGCTGCGTCTGTGGGCGGCGGACGGGACTGAGCGCGCCGTCTTGCGCGGGCATGAGAGTTGGGTCTTGGACGTGCTGGAGCTGCGGGAAAGGATTGAGGGCGCGCTGGAGCTGCGGGACGGGCGGCTGCTCTCGTGGCCTGGTGGTCTTT
>DAOTWB010000220.1:0-12769 GCA_034436235.1 Anaerolineae bacterium | reverse complement strand
GGCTAGAGATTCGCTACAATCAGCGCCGTCCGCACAGTGAGGCAAAGGCTCAGGCTATGATTGATGCTTACGGCATTCATCTCGGTCCGCTCTACATCCGTTTTTACGCGCTGTTGCTGATCAGCGGCATGGTCGTCGGCGCGTACATCGCAGCGCGGCGCGCGCCGCGTTTCGGTCTTGAGCCGAAGTACATCTGGGACGGATTGACGTGGGCGATCATTCCAGGTTTGATTGGCGCGCGGATTTATCACATCCTGACGCCATCGCCTGCCAGCGGCTTGACGACGCAGTATTACCTTGAGAATCCATTGCAGATGCTCGCCATCTGGAATGGCGGACTGGGCATTTACGGCGGAATCATCGGCGGAATCATCGGCATTTGGCTGTATGCGCGTCGGCACAAGCAGCCGCTCTTGCGCTGGCTGGATTTAGTCGCGCCGAGCATGGCAATCGGGCAGGCGATTGGACGCTGGGGCAATTTCGTCAATCAGGAGCTGTACGGCGCGCCGAGCGATTTGCCATGGGCGATTTATATTGCTCCGAACAATCGTCTGTCGGGCTACGCTGAGTTTGAGCGTTTTCATCCACTGTTTTTGTACGAGTCGCTTTGGATGCTCGGCACGGCGCTGATCTTGATCGGCTTGGCGCGGCGCTTTCACGCGCAAGGCAGGCACGGCGATCTCACGCTGCTGTACATCATCTCTTACGCGGTCATCCGCTTCCTGCTGGATTTCTTACGCTTGGATAGTCACGGCATTCAGGGCATTCCTGCGCTGACCACTGCGCAGATCATCTCACTAGTGGCGATGAGCGTCGCAGCAGGACTGCTCATCTTCAAAAACAGGCGCGCCGCTGCACTGAGAGAGGTCACAAATGAGCGCTAAAGTCACTGAACGTTGGCTGCTGATCTTCGTGATCGGCGTTTGCGCTGTGCCGCTGCTGGTCGTGGCTTTTGGCAGCTTCTACAGCCGGTACACAGCTGATGACTATTGCAGCAGCATGTACATGCGATACATGCCTGTTACCAATACAACCGCTGAAAACTGGCTGGAGTTCGTGGTGAACGCCAATATAGCCTCTGCGAGAAACTGGCTGGAGTTCGTAGTGAATTCCTACACAGTCTGGACAGGCACATTTTCCGGATTAGCTTTTCAAGGGATCACGCCGCATGCTGAATGGCTGAGCTTGCCAATCATTCTATCGCTGAGCATCTGGGCGCTTCTGCTGTACATCGGGGTGTACATGCTTCTCAAGCGAGGCACAGCTGTGAAAGAAAATATTCGTTTGTTCGCAGCAACGGCAGCAGTCCTTTTGCTTGCTGCATTTGTGTGCGCTGTGCCTAGTTTGCATGAATCGCTCTTTTGGTACGGCTCAGCCGCGCCTTATACTTTTTCGCTTGTGTTGTCTACTTTGTACGCTCCACTCATTCTCAGCTTCAGAAAAACTGGTGCGGCGATAATTTTATTCGGCTTTAGCTTTTTCTTGGCAGGCTTCTCAGTCACCTTCACTGCGCTGCAGATATTCTCCTTGTGTTTTTTTCTGATCCTATTGAGGCACAAGCAGACTATACAACGCCGACTCTTGGCTAGTTTGCTCGGCGCATTGGTAGGTGCTGCAGTGCTTCTAGCGGCGCCTGGCAATGCTGTGAGAGCCAGCGTGGCGAATGTTGAGCCTGATCTGATCTTCACGGTCATCCATTTGCCGAGAGTGATACTTTACTTGTTTGCCTTTATCATTTATAAGACTCCGCTTATTGCTTTATCCATATTTAGCACGTCTTTCCTAATTTCATATTGCTATGGAATTAAGTCTCAAAGCAAAACATCGTCTATCATAATAACTTGGCTACTAATGCTGGGCAGTGTGGCTGCTGCGTTCGCACCAGTGATTTACGCTTCCTCAACTTGGCTTCTGCCTCGACGCACTTGGACGGCACCTGTCTGGATAGCGCTCTGCGGCATAGCAGCTCTCGGCTATCTCTACGCCCTCGCATTTCGCAAGCAGGAACAACCGCTTGGCTATTTGCCGCGTCCAGCAAAGATTATCATAGCAATACTCGCTGTCGGCTTCATGTTAAATGGTCTGCCAATTGCTCTAGAAGCCGTCAGCCGCCAAGCTGCTTACGCCGCTGCTTGGGATGAGCGCGACGCTTACTTGAGGTCGCTCAGCGGCACAACGGAGACCGTGCGCGCGCGTTCTTTTCATGGCGCCTTCGATCTAGAGGACTTGACCGATGATCCAAACTTCTGGACAAATGTCTGCATTGCGCGCTACTACAACTTACCTGCCATCGTATCCGATGGTCAACCGCCTTTTGTGCCGTGAAGAGCGATTGACGCGCTGAGCCATTCGTGATACGCTGATAGACGTACATGATCAAGTGCGCAAGGCGGATCAAGATGACCGACGCCGAACTGACCATTCTCAGCCTGCTCTACGAAAAGCCGAGCTACGACCATGAGCTGAACAGAATCATCGAGCAGCGCGGCATTCGACGCTGGGCTGCCATCGGCGTCTCTTCGATGTATTACGTGCTGGATAAGCTAGAGCAGCAAGGTCTGGTGCGCCAAGAGACCGATAGCGAAGGTCGCCGCCTGTTTTCCATCAGCGCGGCAGGCACAGGCGTGCTGCAGACCGCTATCGCCGATCTGCTCGGCACGGCGCGCGCCTACGATAAAGGCTTTGAACAAGGTTTGGCGAATCTCTCCGCACTCAAAAAGAGTCAGGTGCTGACGGCGCTCTTAGGCAGGCAGCAAGACCTGAGCCTGCAAATTCTGCGCTACCGCGAGACCTACGCGCAAGAGAAGCCGACCTTGCCTTTTGCGCTCGCCGCTATGTATGAGCATCGGCTGCACATGCTGGAAGCCGAGTTGGCTTGGCTCAAAGAATTCATCCCTGCTTGGGAAGCGCAAGCGCCTGACGAGCCTGAGCCTGCCCTTGAGCCGAACTTCGTGCCGCGCGACCGCCAAGTGATCCTGCCACAAGACCCTGACTCCGTTCACAAGCTGCCGACACAGCGCGTGCCGCCCGAGCGAATGCCGACGCCGCCTGCCATGCGCACTGAGATCAACCTGACCGATCCGAAACAACCTACAGAAGACGAGCAAGCGGAAGAGCCTTGAGATGCATCGGCAGCGCGACGGCATGTGCGCCTGCCCAAGCGATAACTCGCTCGTATAGAATGTTTCCAAGGCGATCAGCCTCGAAAGTTGAGGATGCTTGAGAGATGACCACTGACGATGGACGCCTGAGAGCGCTGGATGCCACGCTGAAAGACTTGACCAAACGCTTTGGCGAAGGCGCGGTCTTGCGGCTGGGCGATGCTCAGCACCTTCAGGTACAAGTTATCCCAAGCGGCTCGCTGGCGCTGGATATCGCGCTAGGCGTCGGCGGCATTCCGCGCGGACGCATCACAGAGATTTACGGACCGGAGAGCAGCGGCAAGACGACCGTCTGCTTGCACGTGATCGCTGAAGCGCAGCGCCAAGGCGGCGTCTGCGCCTTTATTGACATGGAACACGCGCTCGATCCGAGCTATGCGGCGCGCATTGGCGTGAACGTGAACAGTCTGTGGATTGCGCAGCCCGACTATGCCGAACAGGCGCTCGAAATTTGCGAGGCGCTCATCCGCGCCGCTGCTTTTGACGTGATCGTGCTGGATAGCGTGGCAGCGCTCGCGCCAAAAGCTGAGATTGAAGGCGAGATGGGTGATTCGTTCGTCGGTCTGCAGGCGCGCTTGATGAGTCAGGCGCTGCGCAAGCTCAGCGGCGCGATCAGCCACTCGAACGCCGCCATGATCTTCACCAATCAGCTGCGCGAGAAAGTCGGAGTCGTCTATGGCAGTCCTGAAGTGACCACTGGCGGACGCGCGCTGAAGTTCTACGCAAGCGTGCGCCTCGATATCCGCCGCACGCAAGCGATCAAGGCAGGCGAGGAAGATATCGGCAGCCATGTGCGCGTCCGCGTCACCAAGAACAAGGTCTCGCCGCCATTTCGCGAGGCTGAGTTCGATATCATGTTCAACGAAGGCATCAGCAAGGTCGGCGATATTCTGGACATCGGTGTGGCAATCGGCGTGATCGAAAAGCGCGGCGCGTTCTATCGCTATGGCGAGCAGCTGCTTGGGCAAGGTCGCGAGGCTGCTAAGAATTTCTTGAAGGAGAACGCCGCGCTTGCCGCGTTGATCGAGCAGGCGATCCGTGCGCAGTACGGTCTGGTGCGCCCTGAGAGCTAATTGCAGGCATTGGCATGTTCCGCCAGAGATCGGCTGAAGACATGCCTGCCGCCGCCATTCGGACAAGCGCGAAAGTAAGCGAAATCCGTGCGCTCAGGATAGATGACCGCCATGATAGATGCCAAGCCGGGCGAGCAAATCGGCGTAGGCGGCAAGCCGCGATACAGATAAGTGTTGTAGGGCGATTGCACGCCGCGATAATCCTCAGCGGTCAAGCGCGTCCACCATGTCTCAGGATTGCGCGCGTTGCCGATGACGTACTGAATGGTCGGATCGGCGTCTAGGGTCGTCGGCACGTTCGGATCAGGCACGGCGCGCCTGCCGTTCAGCAAGCGGTTGAGATAAACGCCTGCGATGCGCGGTCGCTCGTCGTCGAAGACTGCCTCGCGCTGCACAATGCTCGCCAAAGTGATCGTCTCATAGAGCGAAAGACCGCTCGCTTGCGCTGCGGCGCGCATTTGCGGCGTGACTCGCGTCTCGAAATTGGTCAGCATTCGCTCGACCAGCTCGCTGACCGTGCCGCAGGCAGGCAGCGTGTACGTATCGGGAAACATGAAGCCTTCTAGCGAGCTTCCAACAGGCACGCCAACGCGCGCCGCAAACGCGCCGACGACGCTTGCCTGTGAGCCTGCGCCTGCGCCGACCAGCGCCATGAAGTCAGCGCCTGTGAAGTCCAGACCTTGTGTGCGATCGATAGCAGCCGCGATCTCTTCCAAGCGCCAGCCTTCCAACGTGCGGAAGACGATAGTATCGGCATTGGCGTCGGTCAGTCGCTCGGCGAGCTGCGGCAAGGTCAGCGAGCGACGCAGTGAGAAAGTGCCTGCCTGCAAGCGCGAATCGATGTTAAAGTAGCGCACGTAAGCTCGAAACAGGTCAGGATCGAGCGCGAAGCCTTGCGTCACCAACTGCTGAGCGATGCGCGAAGCATCAGCGCCGCGCGGCACGCTGAAACAGACCACGCTCGCGTCTGCGCCTAGCGGTCGGTTCAGCTCAGCGCTGCGCAAGGTCAGCCGCGCGCGCAAGATCATCGCCTCAAGCGGATTGAGATGCGGCGTGTTGGCGGCGACGGCGAGAACGATGCCGATCAGCGCTACGCACAGCAAACTGCCGATCAAGAGCGCAGGGATGATCAACAGACGCGCTGAGAAACGCGATGTTCCGCTCATGTCAAGTTCCTCTCTCACCTGAAGTCGCCTCGCGGCGCACTAGAAGCCGTCCAATGCCTTCTGCGGCTAGGATGATCGCGACTAAGGTCAAGGGCAGATAGTAACGTTGCCAATTCATCGGCACCATGGCGGATGATAAGATAGCTGCGCCTGCCCATGCCAAAATTGCCCACGCGATCAAATTGCGTCGCCGCGCTTCTGCCACCATGTTCAGCGCGCCGAAGAGCGCTAAAGCTGTCAGTAACAAGCCAATCGGCGCGCCCCAGTCCCAGCCGTTTGTGGCAGAGCGTTGATAAGCGGCGATCTGGTCATCCAGCAGACCTGCCCAATTCGGCGCTTCGAAGTATTGTGGCGCGCTGAGAAACGGCTGAGTTATGATGGCGGCTAAGCGCTCGCCTAGACTGTGATAGGCGAGCGCGCTATCCGACGCTTGCAGCGCGAGCAGCTCACTGCGCGCTGCCACAAGCGCCCTGAGCGCTTCCGACGGCGCGTTCCAAAAGTGCGGCGAGAGCGCAAACCACGTCAAAACGCTCACTGCGCCTGCGAAAGCGACCCACAATAGCGCGCGCAACGGACGCGGTGGCGAATCGCGCACAATGCCTGTGACGAACGCCGCGACCAGCACAGCAGCTGCCACGATCACGCCGTTGTGCTTGCTGGCGACCGTCAAGCCGAGCAGGACGCCCAGCACACCATAGCGCGCCCAAGCGGGCAGTTTGACCATGAAGCCGCGCGCAGCAGCGCTATGCTCTGCCACAATCAACGCCACGAGCCAATACATGCTGAGGAGCGAGAAAAAGATCAGGCTGCCTTCCAACATGGCGCGCCTGCCGTTCAGCAAGATCACAGGATGCAGCGCGTAAAGCAGCGCAGCAGGATAGGCGAGCGCACGCAAGCGCAAATGCCAGCCGAGCATGAACATCGGCACGACGCCGAGCGCGGTCAGGGCTGCTGATGCCCAGCGCGCCAGATGCAACTGATCTTGGCTCGGCACGTTGCCATTGGCGATATTCCAGCTCAGCGGCATCGCCCAAGCGTAGATGTTCGGCAATTGCTCCTGCGTCCGCCCGCTAGCTGCCCATAGCATCCCAACCAGATTTTTGTGCAGCGTGCCGTTGAGCAAGCGCAGATATTGCAGCGTGTCCACTTCAACAGGCGGCGTGAAGGCGAGCGCAGCAGCGCCTTGCTCGCGCAGCAGGAAAAAATCGCGCGCTGTGGCGATATGCATGTATTCATCGGCGTGCGGCGGCACTTGCGATGTGCCATACAGCACGTACAGCATCAAGGCAAGCACGAAAGCGACGTCGGCAAGGCGCTTGCGGCTATCAGGCACGGCGGAAAGTCCTCATGTATTGTACCATTCGCGTCAAGCCAAGCGTTGCGAGCATCGTCAACGGAAAAGTTAGGAGCAAGTAGTAACGTTGCCACATCAGCGTGTTGGTCAGCAGAAGCGCCGCGCCAATGCCGAGCAGCACAATGCCGAGCAGCGCGCCTGCGCGCTCGCGCCGCAAGGTCAGCGCGCCGAGCAGCAGCGCAAGATAGACAAGCGGCGATGCAGCGTACCACGTCACACCTTGCAGCGCGCGCTCATAGCCTTGAATGGACTCGGCGAGCCATTCGCGCCAAGCGTAGCGCGTGTCTTCGAAGTATTGCGGCGCGCCGAACGGAAAGGCGACTAAGGCTTCTAAGCGCTCGTGCAGGCACAACGGTCGCCCGAAAAGCTCGTTTTGCACGGTCAGCGTTGCGCTGCGCAACCGCAATACTTCGCGCGGCACGTGCAGCGGTTCAGACCACCACGATGGATTGAGCAGCAGGAATAGCGCGCTCGTGATCGTCGCCGCCAAGGCGAGCCTGCTCAATGTGCGCAGCGAGCGCGCTCTGCCGTACCATAACAAGGCGACGAAGACAGGCGCGATCAGCAGCAGGCTTGTGTGTTTGGCAGCCAACGCCAGACCGCACGCTACGCCCAAGAGCGTCCAATCGCCGATGCGCGCCTTGCCTGCCACAAGCCGCGCCGCCGCAAGCCAGACGAGCGCTGCGCCAAGAAGCGCCACGCCTTCAAACATAGCGCGCCGAGCGTTCAACAGAACTGCAGGCGCCAGTCCGACGATCAGCGTCGCCAGAAAAGCATTAGGCGCGCCGATCAGCAGGCGACCTGCCGCGAAGGACAGCGCTAAGGCAAGGCACAACGCCAATGCCGATGTCCAGCGACCGATGAACAGCACCTCAGGGCGCGGGAAATGCCCGTAGTATTGATTTTCCCACCAATCCGCGCTCCAATCCCACGCATCGTTGAGCGCGCTCTGCGCAATGCCTGCCGTCTCTAGCATCAGACCGTAGCTGAAAGGCGCGAGCGTGCCATTCACCAAGCGAAGCTCCTGCGCCAGCGCATTGAGCGGCAGCGTGCGATAATACAGCGCGCTGACGCCTTGCTCGCGCAGGATGAACCAATCGTTTGCCATGTAGAGAATTGTGGACTCATCGCCATGAAATGGCGCGTCGCTCACGCCGAGCAAGACGTACAATAGCAACAGACCGATGCCGAAGCTGACAAGTCTGCTCTGCGCTTTGCGGTTGATGTTGCCGTTCGCGATTTGCTCGATCATCGCAGCGAATTGTAGCCGATGCGCTGTTTTGCCGCCAAGCGACGCTTGCGCAACGCCTTGGCGCGCACTTGCAACACAAAAGTCCTGAAGTGCGTATACTTATCATGTGAAAACATGAGCAAAGTGCGCCCATGAGTCAGACAATTCATCGCGTCGTTAACGCTCAGACTTTGACGCCTGAGCGCGTGCGTCTGTTGTTGACGATTCCAACGTTGGCAGGCTCGCTTGACCTGACCATGATCACGGCGTTCATCGCGCAGGTCATCTTCGACCTGCAGGTCAGCACGGCGGAAGGCGCGAACATCATCGTGGTGTACCTGATCGCCTATACGCTCGGCTTGTTCATCGGCGGCAGACTCTCGGATTTTCTGGGCAGGCGCGCAGCCTTCGGCACTGCCATGTTGTGCTACGCGGCAGGCTCGGCACTGATTCTCACAGCGCCGCTGCTGAGCAGTTTGCGCATTTCAGAATACGCGCTGATCTTGATCGGACGTGCCATCACAGGCTTAGGCGCAGGCGCCGTGCCTGCGATCGCCATCGCGACCATGTGCGATCTATTCCCGAATCCATTGCGCTCCATCGGCATCATCGGCGCGGTTGATGTGATCGGCGTGTTGTTGGGCGGCTTGTACGGCGCGCTGGTCGTTCAATGGCTGCCATGGCGTGCGCTGTTCGCACTCAGCCTGATCATCGCGCTGGGCGCACTCATGGCGACCTTCCGCGCCTTGCCTGCAGTGCGTTACAAGGAAGCAGGCTTCGATTGGCTCGGCGCGCTTGTGTTGGCAGGCGCGCTGATCAGTTTCAACTTAGGCGTAGCGCGTCTGGAGCGGCTTGAAGCAGAGCGTGAGATGCTCGGTGAAGTGCTGGGCTACTTCGGCGGCGCGTTGTTAGCCGTGGCGCTCTTCGCCGTCGTCGAGCGTTTTCAGCGCCGTGCGCCGCTGCTGGAATTGGCGATCTTTCGCAAGGCAGGCGTCGTCTTCTGTGTTCTGATCAGCGCGCTGACCAGTTTCTCATTGTTCTTGATGCTGGTTGGCTTGCCGCTGCTGGCGAACGTGAACGCGCTGGGCAGCTTGGGCATCGGCGTGCTGCTGCCGCCACTGCGCGATCAAACGTTGCAAGGCGCGGCGCTGACCGCCGGTGCGTTGCTCTTGCTGTACTCAGGCGCTTTAGCAATCTCCACAGCGCTTGGTGCGCGCTTGCAAGAGCGTTTCGGCACGCGCCGCACGATCCTGCTCGGCTTGGGCGTCGCGATGATCGGCTTCATCGGCTTAGGCTTGAGCGTGCGCGGCGAGATCAGCCTATGGGTAGGCGCGTTCAGCGCGTTGGCAGGCGCAGGTCTCGGCACGGTCTTCTCGCCGATCATGGCAATACCGTTGGCAGCGGCGCAATCGTACGGCATGATGGCGTCTTTTCTGCTCGGCGTGCGCATGGCGGCAGGCTCGCTCGTGATCGCTTCGGTCAGCGCGCTCTCAGAAGCGCGCATTCGCTTCCTCGTGCGCAGCCTTGAGGCAGGTCACTTGCCGATTGAGCTGCCGCCTGAGATCACTTACAAGTCGTTCGTGCTGGCGTCGCAGCAGATGATCAGCGAGCTGGCGTTGATCGCAGCGCTCATCGTGCTGCTCGCCATCTTGCCGACTCTTGCCTTGCGCAGTGCTGAGGAGCGCGTATGAGAAAATGCATCTTGCTTCTGCTGTGCAGCGCGTTGAGCTTGGCAGGCGTGCCGAGCGTCTCAGCGCAGCGCGCTACGCTCGACATACCAGCTGTGGCTGCGCTATTTCCGCCTGCCGAGCTTTTCATTGCCGTGCGCACCGATCAGCCTTTTGCTGATCAGCTGAACGCGATCAGCATCGCTATCTCAGCTGATCTGACGGCTGAGCGCGTTCAGCTCTCACAATTGGTGGACGGACTGCTCGGCGAAGGCGTCTACGGCTTGGCGCGCTTGGTGAACGCTCAGTTCGCCGCGCTCAGCATCAACGGCGTGGCATATTTAGCGGACTCAGAGACGGCGAATGATGAGCGCGCTGAGCTGCGCGCAGTGATCCGACACAGTCTCGGTCGCTTAGGCAGGACGATTCTGCCCGCGCTGCAGCGTTTGGCAGGGCTGCGCTGCCAGGCTTCTGAGCTGCAGACGACCTGCTACTTTGAGCAGCCGTCTCTCTTCAAAACGCTGAGCATTGACGAACGACATATCATCTTGCTCAGCCAACCGACTGCGCCGCTGTATCCAATTGAGCAACTCGTTGCGCAGCCTGAGTTCGCCGCAGCCTTAAATGCACTGCCTGAGCGTGACTACGATGGCTTCGCTTTCTTAAATACGCCGCATTTCGCCGCCGATATCCGCTATGAAGGCATCCGCGAGCTGCTGGCAGCGCTTGGCTTTCCGCCTGATGCGCTGGCTGCCACTGGGCTCGGACTGCGCTTGAAGGCGGAAGGCTTGCAATTGGACGTGACGCAACCGCGCACAGTGCCGCCGAGCGCGCAAGGCGCGCCGCTCGACCTGAACTTTGCGCGTTTCATCCCTGAGACGGCGGCAATTTACCTGCAGACGCGCGATCTGAGTCGGCTGACTGGCACGGCGGCAGGCTTGCTCGGCGCGCTGAGTGCCACGCTCAGCAGCCAAGAGGCATATGCCAGCTTGCGGCAGCTCTTTCGCAGCCTGTTCAAGCTCGATCTGGAAGGCGACCTGCTCAGCTGGGCGCAACAGAGCGATTACGCGGTCTTTTTAGACGCGCCAAACGAGAACAGCGTCCTGCCTTTCGATCAGTTAGAGGTCGGCTTCATCATCAGTGGCGAGCCGCAACGCACAGCAGCAGTTGCGCTCAGCATCGCCGAAGGTTTAGAGCGGCAACTGCGCGGTCAGGCAGGTTTTGCCTTCAAGCGGACGGCGTTGCCTGCGCTTGAGTCGCCTGTCGCTCAGCTCAGCTACACTGATCCGCAGTTCGGCACGCTTACCTTCCTGATCGGCAGCACGCCGCAGTTCGGCTTCTTCGCCACAGCGCGCGCGCTCGCGCACATTTTAGAAGGCAAGACACTTGAAAAACGGCTGAGCTGGTCGCGCTTGCAGCCTTACCTGTTGCCGCGACCGAGCATCCTGCTGCACGCTGACGCCGACAACGCGACGCGCTTCCTATTTGCGCTGAGCGAGACGTTAGCGCAGTTCAATCTAGCTCAACCGAACATCTTGCCGCAGCGCGCGCTGAAGGACAGGCGCTTTGAGCGCGCCATGCTCAGCGTGGATGAAGGCGCCCAAGCGCAAGTGCGTTTACGGCTCTTTCTATTGCTCAGCGAGTAGCGCTACTGGCTGCCGCGCCGCTGGAAAACGGCGCCGAGCTGATCAGTGTAGGTCTCGCGCCACTCAGGCGCGTCGCGTAGGATCGCGGCAAGCGTTGTATCGCGCTCTAGCACAACCAAGCCGATGGACCAGCGCTCGAAGACTTCGCGCCATGCCACGCCTGTGTAAGCGCGCAGCCATTCTGTCAGCAGCGCGTCGTCGTACAGATCAGTGCGTCCGTCCACAAAGACGGGAAAATCAGGCGCGGCAAACAGCAGATAGCCGCCCCAGTTATACGTGTTGAACAACTTGCCTTGCGGACGTGCCGCGTTCAGATAAGCGACCACGCCGAGCGGCAGGCGCTCTGCCTGAGCGCGCTGAACGGCGCTTGGCGTCAGCTCAGCCCAGATTTTGAGCCCTGCGCCGCCTACAATCAGCGCTAAGAGCAGCCAATTCAAGATGACCGCCGCGCCTTTCGGCGCCCGCGCGCGCGGCAACCGCAAGCCGTGCAGCTCGCGGAAGGCATTCACATGCCGAGTCAGGATTGGCGTGGCGACTAGCGCGAAGAGCGAGATATTGCGCCCTGCATAGAACGCCATGAAAGCCGTGCCGCAGAATAAGAACAGATCAGTCAGATCGTGCCGCCGCTTCGAGAAGCCGATCATGGCGAAGGTCGCGAAGAAAAGCGCCAAAAACGCCCATGTCTCGCGCCGATGAAAGTCAGGCGATGCCCACTCTTGGATGAAATTTTGTAACGCGCCGATGCCGAACGTGCGAAAAGCATACGTCCATGCGGCTGTGCTTGCAGGATTCACGATGAGCGCCGCGTAGCTGATCGCCGCAATCAAGCTCAGCTTGCCGATCTGTCGCCAAGTCAGCGCAGGCGTCTCTAGCGCGTTGAGCAGCTTGCCCAGCGCCTCGCCTGCGATGAAGCCGCCCAGCAAGATGAACGCGATGAAATAGCCCGGATGCGCGTTCACCCAGATCACGATCAGCGGCACGATCAGCCATAGCTGATCCTTGCCTTGACGTTTGAAGCGATGCAAGAGATACAGCAAGAGCGCGGCAAAGACAAAACTGAACATCTGCGGACGCGCTGACCAGAAGATCGCAGCCGCCGTCGCGCCAATCAGCACCGCGAAGGCGCGCGTGAAAACATCGCCTTCGCACACCTGCCAGACGAGCCACATGCCAATGGTCGCCAGAGCCGCCGTCAGCAACGCCAGCCCTGCATCGCCCAGCAAACGGTAGCTGAGCGCCATCGCGATCTGCGCCAGCCAGCCGACGTAATCCCACGCCTGCCCGAAGCGCGTGTGTGAGAACGTATCGGTCAGCGGCGGCGCGCCTGTTTGCAAGATGATCTCGCCCGTGCGCAAGTGCCACCATGTGTCGGTATCCGTCGGCGCGCGCGTGGCGATTGCGAAGAGCAAGGCGAAGAAGATCAGCGGCACCAGCTGCTGTGTGCTAGGCGCAGCGAGCGAGCGACGGCGCG
>DAOTWB010000219.1:0-1777 GCA_034436235.1 Anaerolineae bacterium | reverse complement strand
ATGGCTGCGCGCTCGCCTTGCCGCTCTTAGCAGGCGATGAGTCGCACGGTCTGGTGATGATCAAATTGCCGTCGCCGCCAGAGCCTGTGCGCGCTGCGCTCGCCTATCAATTCGTGAACAGCGCTGCCGCTGCGCTGGCGCGCCTTGCGTGGCCTGCCAGCCCGCAAATTTTCCGCCAGTTGGTGGAAAACGCGAACGTCGCCATTGATGTGGCTGCTTTAGACGGCACGATCACATACGCCAATCTCGCCGCTGCGCAGCTCTATGGCTTTGAGACGCCACAGGCGCTGATTGGACGCAATGTCAGCGAGCTGTACTTAGGCGGCGAGGAAACGCGCATCGCGCGCGACCTGCTTGTGCAGTCGCGCACAACAGCCGGCTGGTCAGGCGATGTGACGCACAAGACAGCCGATGGCGAGCCATTGCCTGTGCGGCTCGCCGTCTTTGCTATGCGCGACCATCAGCAGCGCATGACCAGCTTCGGCGCCATCATCCAGAGCTTGGGCGAGCAGCAACGCCTGCTCTACTCACTACAGCAGCAGACTCGCCGTCTGCGCGCCGCTGTGGAAGTCTCGCGCGCGGCGACCTCGAAATTGGACATCGACTCGTTGGCGCGGCAGGTTGCCTCTGTCACACAGGCGCTCTTCGACTTCGACTTCGTGGCAGTCTTGCTGTTAGAAAACAATGCGCTGCGCATCAAAGCGGTCTATACGCCTGAAGGTCATTTGCAGACCGCCGAAATTCCTTTGCAGCTGGTCGCCGACGATTTGAACTATGCGGCGCTTGAGACGCGCGCAGCTTTGCTGATCAACGACTCGCAGAGCGATCAGCGCAGCGGCTTGCGGCACGCGCTGATGAGCGTCGGCTCGGAAGTGGTGCTGCCGATGCGGCTTGGCAATGCAGTGATCGGCACGCTGGACGTGCAGAGCAGGCAAGCGCACGCCTTTCAGCCTGAAGATGTTGAGACGTTACAGGGCATCGCCGATCAGCTTGCCGTGGCGCTCGATAATGCGCGTTTGTTCGCTGCTGAGCGCTCTAAAGTGGAGCAACTGGCAGCTTTGAACGCCATCAGTCAGCATCTGGTGGCAGCTTATGATCTCGATGAAGTTTGGGATGATATCCGTCAGCAGGTTGCGGCGCTGTTCCATGTCTCCACGTTTTACGTGATGCGCTACGATGAAACGACCGATACAATGCAAGCGCTCTACTTGCACGATGACGGCGTCACCTTGCCGAGCGGACAAATTTTTCCTGTCAGCGGCTTCGGCGGCTACGTGATTCGCAGCGGCAAGGCGCTTCACATCGAAGATGTGGAAGCGCAACGCGAGCAGATTGAAGCGCTCGGCATTCAGCGCGTGCGCCTGACGGCGCGTCCGAGTACGCTCATCTCTTGGCTTGGCGTGCCGTTACGCGCACGGAATGGCGCCGTGATCGGCGTGCTGAGCATGCAGAGCGATCAGCCGCACGCCTTCAGCAAAGACGATCAGCAAGTTTTCGCGACCATTGCCACGCAAATCTCACTGGCACTTGAGAACGCCGCGCTCTTCAACCAGCTGACCAACGCTGCTACGCAACTTAAAGAGCGCGCGCGTCGCCTTGAAGCGCTCTCCAAAATTGGCACGCTGCTCTCGGAATCTCTGGATCGCAATCACATCTTGACGCTTGCCGCTGAGCAGATCGTGCGGCTGCTCAAAGCCGATCATTGCGGCATCGTCTTGCTATCGGCGAGCGGCGATACAGCGCACTTGGTCGCGGAATATCCTGCCAGTCCGTATGG
>DAOTWB010000218.1:0-3839 GCA_034436235.1 Anaerolineae bacterium | reverse complement strand
ATGCAAGGCGCGCTTTTGCGGCGCTCTGACCGCGATGTGTGGCAGGTCGCCTTGCAAGGCGGCACGCCGATTGAAGTGGCGCTGGAGACTGACGATCCGATGCTCAACTTGACCTTGGCGATCAACGCGCCTGACGGTACGCTGCTGACGGCTGTACCAGGCGGCGACGTGCCGCTGCTCTACCTGCCGCAAGACGGACGCTACACGCTGCACGTTTACGCGCCGCAAGCGGCTGCCAGCGGCACATATCGTATCAGGTTGCGCGCGTTGAGCGCCTTGCCAACGCCGACCTTCGGCTCAGTGATCAATTAAGGCATTTGGCGCACAAGGATCGCGGCGAGCGCGCTCTTGCCGCTGCTGCTCAGATGCACGCCGTCGCCAATCAAGACGCCGCTCGGATTGCTGCTCCAGAAGGCGTTCAACATGCCGCCATGCTCAGGCGAAGGCGGTGCTACGAGCGACGCTTCGACTTCGGCTTGTGTCATATTGCCGATCAGGTGCGCTGTGCCTGTCAGTGCGCCGCTGATATCTATGCAGCGCACTTGCGGTAACGCCAAACTGCCGCCGCTGCACGCTGCCGCGATCGCGGCATTGAAGGCTGCCACACGATCGTTGCTGAAGCCGCCCGCAAAATTCAGGGCGAATGGCGCAGGCGCGCCGAAGTAGAAATTGACCACTAAAATCTTGCCGTTTGGATTGCGCGACGCCAACTGACCTGCCAAATGGCCAAGCGCAGCGGCGTAACTGCTCGCCTCGCCGCCTGTCAGGTCGTTGATGAACGGCACAAGCACCGTGTAAGCGCAATTATCCGCCAAGAGCTGCGCAAAAGCGCCTGTGTTGAAATAGCTGGGATGATTCGGCGCGCTGATGGCGGTCGCTGCCGCTGTGCGATTGAAGACGCGCATTCCTGCATCGCCGCGATTGCGAAACTGCGCCGCCAGATAAGCGCCGAGCGGCGCGAAGCGCAGCGAGACGAAACCGATGCCGCTCACTTCGAAGACGGCGTCACCTTGCGCGACTGAGTCGCCGACCACGCTCGTGCAGCGCTCGGCTGAGCTGCCTTGCGGCGCCGCCGCCTGTGGCGGTCGCGTGGCGGTGGCAGTCGGTAAAGGCGTCTCGGTCGGCGTCTCAGTGGCGGTTGCAGTAGCAGTTGGCGTGGCTGTATCTGTGGCAGTGGCGGTCGCCGTTGCAGTATCGGTCGCAGTGGCGGGCGGCGGCGCGAGCGGAACGTCTGTGCTGGTCGGACGCGGCGTGACAGTCTCGGTTGGCGCCGCAGCGACGGCGGTCGGCTCAGCGGTCAGCAAACGCGCCGCTGCGCTGATCGCGATCAGGGCGACGGTCGCGGCGATGAGCAACAGGCTCAACGCGCTCAGGATGAGCAGCGGTCGCGGAATGGTGCGCTCAGTCGGTTGCATCACATCTCCTCAGATAAGCGGCGCTTGATCGGTGAGACGCGGCGTCTCGCGCGCCGCCTGCTTGAACGTGCCGAAAGGCGGCGGCATGTGCGGACGGGCGCCGCGCTCGATCAGCGCTTCGATGGTCAGGATTTGCAGGCGCGGATAGCGTTCATCGGCGAATGCGTGCTGATATTCGCCTGCTGCAGCCGCTTCGCGATACATCGCGGCTGTCGGCGGCTCTAACGTGATCAGCAGCGCCATTTGCGCGCCTTCGCGCTCCAGCGCGCCGCGTAACTCACGCACGGTCGCGGCGCTCACCTCGCCCGATTTCACTTGCACAAGGATGCGCTTCGATCTGCCGCTGTTATCGTCGAAGAAGTTGATCACGCCGTCCACGCCTTGATCGGCGCCGTGCTTGCCTTGCACAGGTCGCGCTTTGACCAGCGAGAGCGCCCACCATTGGAATTGGTGACGATCCGCTTGCGCTAGGTCGCGCGCGCCTGCTACGTCAACAGGCTCGCCAATCGTCTTGATATCGCCCAGCTCAGGGAACATCTCGCTCAGGCGACTTTTGATGAGCGAGATCGCCAAGTGCGTGATATCAATGCCTATCCACTGCCGTCCCAGCTTTTGTGCAGCCACGACGGCTGTGCCGCAGCCACAGAACGGATCGAGGACGACGTCGTTCGGCTGACTGGACGCTTGGATGATGCGCTCTAGCAAAGCGATTGGCTTCTGCGTTGGATAGCCGAGCCGCTCGCGCGCGTGCGCGTTGAGCGGCGGAATATCGGTGATCACGCTCTGGATCGGAATGCCGTCGCTCAGGTAGCGCTTGTAGCGCGGAAAACCTGCTCGATCGCGCCGTCGGCTTTTGCTGGGAAAGTGCAGATAGCCGTGTTCGGCGAGCAGATCGAGCTTTTGCGCCGTTGAGAGCTGCTCAGCTTGCTCAGGCGCGATAATCGCCGCGATCAAGTCCTTCGGCACGCTCCAATGGCGTCCAACTGCGCTCGGATCGTAGCCGCGCCATACAACTGCCGAGTCGCCTTGTGTCTTGCCGGCGCCTGTCAGATCGCTCAGGCAATATCTGCCGCGCGCATCCTCATGGCGATACTCGCTCTGCACATAGTGCGGATCGTAGCCTTGCGTCACCTTATTCCAAGTGAACTGATCGCTCTTGGTGTAGAAGAAGATCACGTCATGCACATCGCCCCAGCGTCGCGCCGCGTTATGTGCGCTCGTGCGCTTCCAAACGATCTCGTTGCGGAAGTTTTCCGCGCCGAAGATTGCGTCCAGCACAATGCGCAGGTAATGGCTGGCAGTCGGATCGCAGTGCAGGTACAGACTGCCCGTCCGCTTCAGGACGCGGTGCAGCGCGATCAGGCGCGCCGTCATCATCACCAGATATGCCATCATTTGGCTGGCGCCAAGCACCTGCCGCAAGGTCTCGATCACAGCGCTGACCTTCACATTCGAGACATCGGTCACCAGTTCGGCGTAAGTCGCCTGCGCCGTGCGATCCCAGTGCCAAGTGTCCTTGAAAGCAGCTAGCTGCGCAACAGAGTCGCGATTGCTCTCATCTTTGAAGAGGACGTTGTAATTGCGATTGCTGTTGAACGGCGGATCGAGATAGATCAGGTCTACGCTCTCGTCAGGGATGTAGCGGCGCAGCACGGTCAGGTTATCGCCATAGTAGAGCGCATTCATGTCATATACCTCATCGGACAGTGTGCTGCCAGTATAGCGCGTTTCGGACGGCGTGAAATGTCCGCGCCTGAGAGACGCGCGCAATTGATGTTATAATCTGCTCAGCAGCATTCGTTGCACATGAAGGAAAATTTAAGGACGACGCATGAACGCTCTCTTAAGCGCTGAGAAGCCGAGCTTGCTGACGCGCTACGACAACCTGCGCCGCAAACAGCGCGAAGTGCTGACAGCGACTGTGGATACGCTCGGCAAGGTGGACGGCTTGCCTGAAGAGCAGCTCGCGCAGGCGCGCGACGCGCTCTTCCATGCCGATCATCCATATTTGTGCGTGTTGGTCGGCGCTTTCAACACGGGCAAGAGCAGCTTGATCAACGCGCTGATCGGCGCGCCTGTCCTGAGCGTTGGCGCGACGCCGACGACCAACCGCATCGCCATTCTGCGCTATGGCGAAGCGCTGCAGACGCTCGCCGGCGGCGACTCGGACACGGTCTTTCATCCGTCGCCGCTCTTGCAGCGCGTCAGCTTTGTGGATACGCCGGGCTTGGATTCGGTCTTCAAAGGACACGACGAGGCGACTCGCGCTTTCTTGCACCGCGCCGATCTGGTGCTGTTGGTCATGTTGGCGACGCAAGCGATGTCTGCCAGCAGCTTGAGCGACATGCAGAAGTTGCGCGCCTACGGCAAGCGCCTGATCGCCGTCGTCAACCAAATTGACCTGATCGAGCCGAGCGAGCGCGA
>DAOTWB010000217.1:0-8659 GCA_034436235.1 Anaerolineae bacterium | reverse complement strand
TGCCTGTTGCAACCACCTACGACCCATTGAGGGTACTGAAACCAGCAACATTTGAGACTTGGTCATGGCGCGACTACGTTGCAACCACCTACGACCCATTGAGGGTACTGAAACAAAACTCCGACTGCTTGCAAGCATGTGGTTTCAGGGTCGCCATCACCTGTGACCGATGGACTGAGCGCGGATAGCTCATGAAGATGTTGTGTTTTGAGCTATGCCTTCACAGATTGCGCGAGGCATGAGTCATGTGTCATGGATCAAAGCAGCCGTGATCGGATCACGGCTGCCTAAGAATTGGTTCGCGGATGGCGGCTCAGGGCGCGAAAGGCGCGTGCGAGAGGTACTTATACGCCGAGTCAGGGAAGATCAGGGCGATCACGCCCGATTGACCGCGCGCCGCCAAGCGCTCTGCCACTTGCAACGCGGCGACGGTCGCCGCCGCCGCGCTGATGCCGACCAACAAGCCTTCTTCGCACGCCAGGCGGCGCGCCATGGCGTAGGTCTCGTCCGTGCTGATGGCGAGCTGCTCATCGGCGAGCGTTGGATCGTAGATAGCGGGCTGCAAGGCGCTGGGCATGTGCTTCAAGCCTTCCAAGCCGTGAAAAGGCGAATCGGGCTGCACAGCGATCGCCTGCAAAGTCGGTTTGAGTTCTTTCAGGCGGCGCGCCGTGCCAGTGAACGTGCCAGTGGTGCCGAGGCCTGCGATGAAATGCGTGATCGCGCCATCGGTCTGCCGCCAGATTTCAAGCGCCGTGCTGTGATAATGCGCTTGCCAATTGGCGGGATTGCTGTACTGGTCGGCGTAGAAGTAGCGGTCAGGCTCGCGCTGGACGAGCTGGCGGACGGCGTGAATGGCGCCATCCGAGCCTTCGAGCGGATCGGTCAGGACGAGTTCGGCGCCGTAAGCGCGCAAAATGGCGAGCCGCTCAGGGCTGGCGTTGGCAGGCACGAAGAGCTTGACGCGGATGCCGCGCAGCGCGCCGAGCATGGCGTAAGCGATGCCTGTATTGCCGCTGGTGCTATCCACAAGCGTCATGCCGCGCCGCAGCTTGCCGTCGCGCTCGGCAGTGCGGATGATGTTCAGGGCGGCGCGGTCTTTCACGCTGCCGCCAGGATTCGTCCACTCGGCTTTGGCATAAATGGCGATCTCAGGCGGCAAGTGCGCGGTCACGCGCTGCAGGCGCAGCAAGGGCGTGTTGCCGATGAGCGCCTCGAGCGTAGTCGGCGCGCGGGTCTGTGCAATCGGTTGAGCGAGCATCGGATGATCTCTCCGTTTTTCTCTGTGCAATCTGTGCTTAGGCAAGGCATAAGACAAACGAAAAGCGCACACCGCATTCCTGAAGGCGCAAAAAAGCGCCATACGTCACACAACGCCGATAAGCTGCCCAAAGTGCATCGGGCGCTTATTCAGGGACGTAAGGCGCTTCAGGGTTCAGTGGGTGTGCGCAGAACAAGCCGCAACGCAAAAGGTCAGCGGCGCGGTCGCTGAAGCAGAGCCTGACGTCCCTGCTCCAGACACAAGCAAGCCTGCTTGCAGATCATGACTGCCATCCAAAAAACTTGAACGAACTGCTACAAAGCGATCATAGCAGAAGCGCGGCGCGTTTGTCAACCAAAAGATGGCATTGAAGGGCGCTGTGCAGACTGCTATAATGGCGCTCGCCATCGCAACTGGGCAGCGTTTGCACAACGCACAGAGGAAGTTCAAGGCATGAAAGTAGAATTGGTCAAGTCATTCGACGCGCCTGATCGCGGCTTTCCGCCGATCGCCGTGGGCGATACCGTCCGCGTTCACGTGCGCGTGGTGGAAGGCAATAAAGAGCGCATTCAGGTCTTTCAAGGCTTGGTGATACGGCATCATGGCGGCGGTCAGAACGAGATGTTCACAGTGCGGCGCATCGCCAGCCATGGCATCGGCGTGGAGCGCTCGTTCTTGTATCGCAGTCCGCGCATCGAGAAGATCGAGGTGCTGCGCCATGCCAAAGTGCGGCGCGCGCAGCTGTACTACATGCGCAAGCTGAGCGGCAAGGCGGCGCGCTTGAAAGAGCGGCGCGCGCTGGGCGCGGCGGCAGCGGCAGAGAGCGCGGAAGAAGCGCAGGAGTGATGCCGTGAGCCGTCCGCTGATCGGCATTATCTGCGGTCCGCATTATGAAGATGGCGCGCTGTTCTACGGCTTGCTGCCGACCTATGCGCGCTCAGTGGCGGCGGCGGGCGGTCTGCCTGTGCTGATCGTGCCAGCGGTGGACGAGGCGACGCTGCGCGAGACGTACCAGCGCATGGACGCTGTGCTGATGGCAGGCGGCGCCGATGTCGATCCTGTCCATTACGGCATGGAGATGACGCCAAAGGTCTATGGCGTCGATCCATGGCGCGATCACGCGGAGCTGAGCGTGATTCGCTGGGCAGCGCAGGACGATAAGCCATTGCTGGGCATCTGCCGCGGCTGCCAAATGATGAACGTGGCGCTGGGCGGCACGCTCTACCGCGATATTCCATCGGAATATCCTGATTTCACGGGCGTGAATCACAGCCTGCACGGCGCTGTGGCGCGCAAAGAGCCTGCGCATCGCGTGGATATCTTCGCCAATTCGCGCTTGGCGGCGGCGCTCGCCGTGCCAGAAGGCGCCTTGGCGGTCAATAGTATGCATCATCAGGCAGTGCGCGATGTGGCGCCATCGCTGAAGGTCTCAGCGCTCTCAGAAGACGGCATCGTCGAGGCGATTGAGCTGCCAGAGGCGCGTTTTTTCATCGGCGTGCAATGGCATCCTGAAGAATTGCTGCAGAGCGAGCTGGAAAGTCGGGCGGCGATGGAGCGGCTGTTCAAAGCGTTTGTTGAGGCGGCGCGCACAAAGCAGCGATGAGCGACGCGCGTCCGATTGGCTTGCTCGATTCAGGCGTCGGCGGCTTGTCTGTCCTGCGCGAGGTGCGTCGCCTGCTGCCGAACGAGCGGCTGTGCTACGCAGCAGATCAGGCGCATTTGCCATACGGCGCGCGGACGGTCGGCGAGATACGGCAATACGTCGAGCAGATCGTCCGTTTTTTGCTCCAGCAAGATTGCAAACTGATCGTGATCGCGTGCAACGCGGCGAACACGGCTGCGCTGCATCACATGCGGCGGCTATTTCCTGAAGTGCCTATCGTCGGCATGGAGCCAGCGGTCAAGCCTGCGGCAGAGCGCACGCGCAGCGGCGTGATCGGCGTGCTGACAACGCAAGTGACTGCGCAAGGCGCGCTCTACGCAAACGTGATGACGCGCTTTGCACAAGGCGTGCGCGTCATCACGCAAGTGTGTCCGCAATTGGTGGAATTGGTGGAACAAGGCGCGCCTGAGGACGACGCAGCGCGGCAGCTGGTCGCGGAATGCGTCGCGCCGTTGCAGGCGGCAGGCGCTGATCAGATCGTCTTAGGCTGCACGCACTTTCCATTCCTGATGCCGCACTTGCGCGCTGCGCTTGGCACTTCGGCGGCAATCGTCGATCCTGCGCCTGCTGTGGCGCGGCAAGTGCAGCGCGTGCTGGCAGCGCGCTGTGCGCTGAACGAGTCGGCGGCGCAGGGCGAGGCGCGCTACTTCACCAGCGGCGCGCCTGAGCAGTTCAGTCGCGTGGCGGCGCAGCTGCTCGGCACGCCGATTCAGGCTGCGCCGCTCTATGACTGACAATCTGGACCGAAATGGCGCAGCAACACGAGCGGATCGCGTCCTGTGTTCTCGACGGTGTAGCCGCTGCGCGCCACTTCGTAGGTGACGAAGAACTCGTCGTAGGTCACTTCGCCAAAGCGGATGTAGGTCGGCGTTTCGAGGTGATGCTTGCCGATCAGACCGCGGCCTTGCACTGCCAGCACGCCGCACGCGCCGTTATCGCGCAAGGTGACCTTGGCGCCCGGTTGCAGCGTCAGCTGCTTGGCGCTGAAGACATCCTCACCGCGCGAATGCCCGTAGATCACCCACTTATCCTCATGCACATCGCTCACCTCGCTGACCTTGCCGGGCAGGAAATGCGTCTGCCGCAGGTAAGGATTCACATTGGCGTCCCAGTCGATCAGGCTGATGATGAAGTCGAGATCGTGCGCCTTATCTTTCGGCACGTCTTTGACGAGCAGATCGTACGGCACAACCTTGCCTGCCACCACAGATTGGAACATAGCGAAGGTATCCGTTCCCCACTGCACTTCATAGGTGACGAGCGAGCCAGGCGCGTGCAAAATGCCGGGCGGCGTGAACCAGCCCGTGCCAATTGGAAAGTTATACGCCTTTGAGTAATCGAGGATGCCGTTATCGCCTTGATTCCAGCGCTCTAGGCAGCGGCGGATATCCTCTTTAGTCGTGCCTGGTTCTAGACCGAAGAAAGTGTAGGGAAAATCGTTCAGGCGCGGATTGTATTGCGGCGGAAAGTAGTACGCCTCAGGCTTATGCACCTCGCCGACCAGCGCCGCCTTCTCGCTATCAGGATGCAAGTGGAACGGCAGCGCGCCTTGATTATCAAACAGCTTGCCCAACGTTGGGAAGCGCTTGTACTTATTGTACATCGGCGCGCCGATGATCATCTCGCCTGCCTCGTCAATGGCGTCGCGCAAGGTGAAGCGCGCACCGTCAGGCGCTAGGACGTAGCTCAAGCCTTCGTCGTGCGGCGTGTCAGGTCCATTGGCAGGGCGCGTGGTCGAGCTGAGCCAGCGCTCGTCAATGCCGCCGCGATGCGCGCCATAGGCGTACAGATCGCGCTCGGCAAGGCGCAGGCGGCGTCCTGGCACGGCGAAGGCGCGCGGCACCCAGCAGGGCAGCATGTGCAGAATGCCGCCGCCTTGCTCCATCGCGTTCTCAAGATGTTGTTTGACGCTCATGATAACCTTCATCCTTTCATGATGCTTGCAAATGTTGACTGAAGAACTCTGCAAAAGTGCTTAGAATGAGAAAACAAGAGGTCGCGCCGGCGTCCAAGTGACCGCGTGAGCGCTCGCCAAGGCGGCTAGCACGTCCGATCTTCGCCACCAGATCGCGCGTGGATTCCTTGCCGCGCTCGGCGGCAGAGCGCATCTGTGCAAGGCATTCGGCAAAAGAGGCACCTGCCTCGTGCGCCGCGCGATACGCCTCGATAGCTGGCACGAGTGTATCGAGCAGCGTCTTATCGCCTACTTTAGCGCTGCCCAAGTCTTGGACGACGGCAAGGGCTGCTTCGAGCATGGCGCGGAAGGTTGCCGTATCAACTTCCGCGCGATTGTCACACGCTGCTGCCATTTCGAGAAAGAAGCTGCCGTAGAGCGGTCCCATGGCGCCGCCGATCTCAGTGAGCAGCGTGTTGCCAAGCGTCCGTAGCGCAACGGCGAGCGTCGCGCCTTCGGCAGTCCGTTCCAGCGCCTTGCCGAAGCCTTTATCCATATTGATGCCGTGATCGCCATCGCCGACGGCGCCGTCCAGCTCACTCAAGTAGGCTGCATTAGCGTGGATTATCTGCGCCAAGCGCTCTAGCAAGGCTTTGCCACGATCTACGCTGACTGCGTCCATGTGCGCCGCCTTCCTCAGCCGCGTCCGAACTGGCGTAAGCCCATGCACTCGGCTTCAAGGTCAATCAGCGGCTTCAGCTCGTCATCCAACTTCATGACCGTGACCGTGGCGCCCATCATCTCCAGCGATGTGAAATAATTGCCCACGTACGGACGGTAGATACGAATGCCTTGCGCAGCCAGAATCTGCGCTACTTTGTTGTAAAGGATGTACAGTTCCATAACAGGCGTGGCGCCTAGCCCAGAGATCAGCACGACGACTTCATCGCCACTGTTGAAAGGCAGGTCGGGCAGGATGATATCGAGCATCATCTGCGCAATCTCATCGGCAGGGCGCAAGTCCATCACTTGGATGCCCGGCTCACCATGATGCCCGATGCCCATCTCCATCTTGCCCGCTTCAATAGTGAAGTTCGGCTTGCCGACCGCCGGAATGGTGCATGGCGTCAAGCCGACGCCGATGCTGCGCGTGTTGTCAATCGCCTTTTGAGCGGCAGCGATCACCTCGTCTAGCGTGCCGCCCAGCGCCGCTTTGGCGCCGCCCACTTTCCACATCAGCACTTCGCCTGCCACGCCGCGCCGCTTCTCGCGTTCTTCCTTCGGCGCAGAAGGCACATCGTCGTTGGCGACCACCGTCTTGACCGTGATGCCGTCCGCTTCTGCCATGCGCCGCGCTAATTTCACGTTCATGTTATCGCCGGCGTAGTTGCCGTAAAGACACGCCACGCCTGCACCGCCGTTGGCTGCCTTGAATGCATCGTAGAATGCCTGCGCTGCAGGCGAAGTGAAAATTTCGCCAACTGCCACTGCATCGCACATGTTGCGCCCGATGTAGCCGATGAAGGCGGGCTTGTGTCCTGAGCCGCCGCCCGTCACAATGCCCACTTTGCCCGCGACGGGCGCTTTGACGTAGCGCAAGACGCGCGGATTATCGGTCGGCGCCACAAGGTCGGCGTGCGCCTGCACAAAGCCTTTCAGCATGTCATCCACCACGCGGTTCGGATCGTTAATGATGCGCTGCATGAAAAATGCCTCTCTTTCCGTTGCTCTCACTTGATGATGCCGATCTTCGAGCGATCGATGGTGATGAAGACCGCTGCGATCAGCACGATGCCACGAATGATGTTCTGCAAGTATGGATCGACGCCCATCATGTTCATGCCGTTGCTCAAAATGGTGGTGACGAGTGCGCCGATGATCGTGCCTTGAATGCTGCCCACGCCGCCTGTCAGCGGCGTGCCGCCCACCACGACCGCCGCGATCGCATCCAGCTCCAAGTTCGCGCCCAGCTGCGCCGTTGCCGCGAAGACGCGCGCACTTTGCAGCAAGCCCGCCAGACCGCACAACACGCCCAACATGGTGAACGTCATAATCTTGACGCGATCCACTTTGATGCCTGTCAGGTGCGCCACGCGCTCGCCGCCGCCGATGGCGCGCACCTTGCGTCCGAAGACCGTGTAATTGAAGATCACAAACACGATCACTGTGATGATCAGCGCGAAGATGACCGAGTTCGGCAGCGTGTTTGGACCTGCCACGCGCCCTGAGTATAGGTTCAAAAAGTCGCGATTGGTGATGCTAATCGGCGCGCCTTGTGTGAAGAACAGCACAATGCCGCGATATGCCACCAGTGTGCCAAGCGTGACCATGAAGGACGGCACTTTGCCCTTAGCGAAGATCACGCCGTTGATCAAGCCGCAGATCAAGCCGACGAAGATCGCCGGAAAGATGGCGAAGACGCCCAGATCGCTTGAGGTGGCTGCCGCCGCCAGCGCCGCCAAGCCGACGATCGAACCGACTGACAGATCAATCGAGCCGCCGATGATCACAAAGGTCATGCCCAGCGCCACCACCAGCAGCGTCACTGTCTGCTGCAGCACAATGAACAAATTCTGCACTGTGAAAAAGCGCGGCGAGTTCAAACTGAAGAAAGCGATGAGCGCCACGAGCAACAGAATTGGGAAGTAATCGCGCAGCGAGATGCGCTTGAGCGCGCCGCGCACTAGGCTGGCTGACTCAACAGGTGTATCCATAGCGAAAATCCTCAACTGAGCTAAATCATGTGGCGGATGATCTCTTCTTCGCTGATCGGCGCTTCGCCGCGCCGCAGCGTGCAGCTGATCGCACCTTTGCGCATGATCACGATCCGATCGCTCATGCCGATCAGCTCGGCAAGGTCTTCGGTCACCAGCAACACTGCTAGACCTTGCTCGGCGAGCGCGCGTATGATGCTGTAGATTTGGCTGCGCGCGCCGATATCAATGCCGCGCGTTGGATTGTTGAGCAAGAGCAACTTCGGCGCAACAGCCATGCACTTGCCCATCACCACTTTTTGCAAGTTGCCGCCGCTTAGCGCGCTGCAGGCAATGGCAGGACTGGCAGTCTTGATCTGCAGCTGCGCGATCAGCGCCTGCACCACCTGTCTTTCCTTGCTGCGATCCACGAAGCCGACGCGCTGTGGCATCAGCGCCATCGAAAGATTCTCGCGCACGCTGAAATCCACGATCAAGCCTTCCGCCGTGCGATCGCCCGGCAGGTAAGCAATTTCCCGCGCCCAAGCGTGCGCAGGCAAGCGCGGCTTGAACGGCGCGCCCTGATAGGTCATCTTGCCTTGTCCCATCGGCAGGTCGCCCATGATCAGGCTGAGCAGCGTCTCGCCGCCTGAGCCTTTCAAGCCACCAATGCCCACGATCTCGCCGCTGTAGAGCGTCAGCGAGATGTCGTGCAGCTTGTTGGGCAGCGCAATGCCTTCCAAGCACAGGACTGGCTCGCGCGCGGCGCTTGCGCGCGGCTGAGTTGGCTTGGGATAGATTTGCTCGCCGATCTCGCGCCCGACCATCTTCGCCTCGATCTCTTCGCGGCGTAAGGCGCCTATCGGGTAGCTGCCGACCCATGTGCCGTCTTTCAAGATTGTGATCTGATCGGCGATCTGCTCAATTTCATCCAAGTGATGCGAGATATAGCCGATTGCCAAGCCGCTGCTGCGCAGCGTCCTGATCACGCGGAAGAGCGCCGTCATCTCTTGATTGTTCAGAAAAGCTGTCGTCTCATCCAAGAGCAGCACCTGCGGCTTGTGCGCCAGCGCACGCGCGATCTCGATGATCTTGAGCTGACCGAGATCAAGGCTGCTCAGGCGCTGCCTGACCGAGATTTTGGCGTCAAT
>DAOTWB010000216.1:0-1812 GCA_034436235.1 Anaerolineae bacterium | reverse complement strand
CGCAGCACAACGTTCGGCAGGCAGAGCGTGCTGCAAGACGCGCTCGCTTACCTGATCACGCACATTCTCTCTGACCAGACGGCGCGCTTGCCCGCTTTTGGCGAAGGCAATGCCTTGCAGCTCTCGCGACCTGCCGCTGCCAAGACAGGCACGACGAACGACGTGCGCGACGCATGGACAATCGGCTACACGCCCGACTTGGTGATGGGCGTCTGGATCGGCAATAACGACAACGCGCCGCTCGGCGATGATCTGAGCGGCGCGACCGCCGCTGCGCCGATCTGGCAGGCTGTGATGGAATACGCGCATCGGCGCGATAACCTGCCGCCGCGCGGCTGGCAGGCGCCTAGCACCATCGTCGAGGCGACCGTCTGCCAGCGCAGCGGTCTGCTGCCAACAGCGGACTGCCCAAAAGTGAAAGAGCTGTTCTACGTGGAAGGCAACGTCAGCACGCTGCCGACTCGGACGGATACCTACTGGCGGCGCTATCGGATCAATGTGCGCAACGGCTTGCGCGCCACTGCCGAGACGCCGCCTGAGCTGATCGCCGAGCGCGTCTACTTTGAGTATCCGCCTGAAGCGCAGCTCTGGGCGCGCCAGACAGGTCAGCCGTTGCCGCCGAACGAGTACGATACAGCGCGCACGGCGCGCTTAAGCACATTGGCGGGCAATCTGAGCGCGCCGCAAAGCCTAGCGCGGCTGCGCGGCACGGTCGAAGTGCGCGGACGGCTGCCGAAGGGCAAGATCGTCGGCTATCAGCTGGAATACGGTCAAGGCATCAGCCCTGAGCGCTGGTTCGCCATTCCGCTCGAAGACGCGGCGCAGCGCGGCGAGGATATCCGCCTTGCGCAGTGGGATACGCGCGCGCTGGACGGACTCTACACGCTGCGCTTGAGCATGGTGCTTGACGATCAGAGTCTGCAGACGCACACTGTGCAAGTGACCATAGATAATCAGCCGCCAAGCGTCCAATGGTTAGCGCCATTGCCAAACGACGCCATCAACGCCAACACAGGCGCCGTCCAGCTGATGCTGAGCGCGGCGGATAACGTTGAAGTGGCGTTTGTGGAGTTCTTCTGGAACGGTACGCCGATCGCGCGTGTGGAGCGCGCGCCATACATGACCGAGTGGCGCATCACCAAGCTGGGCGCGCAACTTTTCCACGCCGTGGTGCATGATGTGGCGGGCAATACGCGCCGCTCAGAGACGGTCGAGGTGTTGATCGTCGAGTAGCGCGGCGCGCTCAGTCGTGACGGCGCAGCAGCATGGTGAACAGACTGACCACGCCGATGATCTCATCTGTGGTGAACGGCTTGACCAGATAAGCGTCCACGTTGAGCACTTTGGCGGCTCTGCCGTGCGCTTCGCTCGCCGAGATGACGATGACAGGAATTGCCTCAAGCTGTGGATCGGTATCTAGCCAAGCTGCCACTGTCCAGCCGTCCACGCGCGGCATGTTCAAATCGAGCAGGATGATATCGGGCGGCGTGCCGCTATCGCGCAGCGCGCTGAGCGTCTGAATGGCGCTATGACCGTCGCGGCAATGCGTGACTTCAAAGCCTTCTCCTTCCAGCACGATGCGCAAGACGTTGGCGAGCGCGCGGTCGTCTTCGGCGATCAGCAAGCGTAACTTTCGCACAAGGCGATCCTTTTCCATCAAGGGATGACGCGATATTGTAACATCTCGTTGATCTTGCCGAGCAAGCGGCGCAGCTCTGCTTCCAAGTCCTCGCCGATGTCTTCGATGGTCACGGCGTCGCGCAACAGATCGCGCGCTTCGCGCAGCGCTTCCTGCCCTTGCCGCAGCTTCGC
>DAOTWB010000215.1:0-4464 GCA_034436235.1 Anaerolineae bacterium | reverse complement strand
GGCAAGCCGCTGCGCTCCACAGCGGCGCGCACTGCCATGCTGCCCAGCTGCACAGCGCTGAAAGGCTTCAGCGCGCCCAAGAACTTGCCTTGCGGCAAGCGCGCGCCGCTCACGATCACAACATCTGTCGCGTGTTTGCCGTCAGTTGTCATCAAAACAATCCTTTTTTTGAGAAGAACTAGCCGCCGTTCGGCGAAGGCTGCCACGCCTCGCGCAATTTACGCCATGTTTGATTGAGTTCGTCAGGGATCACGCGCGTGCTGCCGACCACTGACATGAAGTTGGTATCGCCTGCCCAGCGCGGCACAATGTGCAGATGAAAATGTCCTGCTACGCCTGCGCCTGCCGCCTCGCCCAGATTGGCGCCAATGTTGAAGGCATGTGGATTGTAAACGTGCCGCAGCGTCGCTAACGCCGCGTTAGTTGTGAGCATCAGGTCGGTGAGCGCCTCTGCCGATAGCTGCTCAGTGCTTGGCACGTGCGCGTATGGGATGATCATCAAATGACCGTTGTTGTAAGGATATAAATTGAGCGCTACATACACATGCGTTGAGCGATAGACGACGTGTTCAGCCTCATCATCGGCGTTGACCTTCATACAGAAAATACAATCCACTTCAGGCTTCTTTTTCTCTCCGCTCAAGTAGCTGTAGCGCCATGGCGTGAACAGGTGATCAAAATTGGACATAAGGCAGGCTCGAAAATACGTTTTTGCGGCACAGCGCATGAATCGCCGCCTTTATTCTAGCGGCTTCGCGGCAAAATGAAAGGTCAGGTTGCCTCGTCTTCTAAGGTCTCGACAACCGAGCCTTCGTGAATGGCGCGCAAACGCCGATAGGTCGCTTGCAAGGTGAGCGCATCCGCCACGTGGAACGGCTCAGGCGCTTCCACACCGATCGTGCCGCGCGCGTCCACATCAATCAGCGCTTGCAGCAGCTCGCGGTAGGCGAAATCGGACTCGTTCAACGGAATGTGCTGCCGCTCGCCTTTCGCGCCGTACTCAATGCCGCTCAGGTGCAGGTGCAAGGTCTCTAAGCCGCGCCGACCGAGTCCATCTTCAACCGCTTTGAGCATGGCGCGAAATTCCTCGTAGGTGTTGTGCCTGCCGCTGCGCGCGTGCAAGTGGGCAAAGTCAATGGCAGGTAGCACGCCTTCAACATCTCGGCTGAGCTGGATGACTTCCTCAAGCGTGCCGAACATGGCAGGTTTGCCCATCGTCTCAGGGCGCAGCGTGACCGTCACGCCTTCGGCGCGCAAGATAGCGGTCAGCTCCAGCAACTTTTCGCGCACGCGCTCGTAAACTTTTTCAGGCGGCTGATTGTGATAGGATGCAGGATGGAAGACGATGTCGCGCGCGCCTGCCAAAAAGCCTTTGCGCGCCGCCATCAGCAGCCGCTCATCGCTCTTCTGCATCAGCTCAGCGGTCTGGCTGTTCAGGTTGATGAAATACGGCGCGTGAACGCTGAGCGAGAGCGCGTGCTGCTCAGCCGCCGCTTTAATCGCGGCGCAGGCTTCATCGGTGACGCGCACGCTCTGCACCCACGCGATCTCAAGATGATCCAAGCCGAGCGCGCGGCTGTGCGCAATGGCGAGCGGCGTGCCGCCAGGCTTGGGCGTGGTCTGCGGCGCGCCAACCGTGCCGAAGCGCAGTGGCTCGGCAGGTGAAAGGCTCGGTCTGGGCATGGCAAGTTCCTTTACGGCAGCAGCCGTGTTAAAGTCAAACGCAATCGATCGCAATTGTACGCACACAAGGCGGAAGACCGCAAAGGCATGAACATCGCATGAATGATTACGACACTTCACTGACATTTGGCGCAGAGGCGCGCCTGCGCCGCCAGATTCTGTTCACCTCGCTCGGCGCGTTCGCGCTCGTCTTTTTGCTGTGGCAGATCGCGCCGAACAACGAGACGGTCAGCGGTTTGCTCTATCCATTTCGGCTAGTGGTCACCTTTGTCCACGAGGCAGGTCATGGCATTGCCGCCTTGCTGACAGGCGGACGCTTCATCGAGTTTCGAGTCTTTCCGAACGGCGCGGGCTTGGCGACCACAGCCGGCGGCAATCGAGTCATCATCACGCAGATGGGCTATCTGGGCGCGGCGTTTTTCGGCGCGATCTTGCTGTTCGCCGCCAATCGGGCGCGGCGCGTGCGTCTTGTCGCCGTGCTGACGGGCTTATTCTTCATCGGTTGCGCGCTGCTGTTCACGGGTAGCGAAGGCGCGCTGCTGATCGGCGGCATCGGCTTGACCATCGGCTTGTGGTCGGCAGGCGGCGCGCTGCGCGAGAGCGAGAATCAACTGCAAATCCTGCTGCGCGGCGCGGCGATCGGCGCGCTTGTGCTGACCTTCGTCCTTGTGCGCAGCAACGTGGCATTGCTGACGGGCATTCTCAGTGGGACGGCGCTCTTCGCGCTGGCGGCGCTTGGCTCGCGCATGGCTGTGCTGTTCGGCTTGAACGCTTTGGCGCTGATCGTCGGCTTCAACACGCTCAACGATATCCTTGTGCTGTGGAACAACCAATCTGCCATGCTGGGCAACATTCCAAACGATGCGGCAGTCGTCGCGCGCTTGACCAACTTGCCCGTCAATTTCTGGCTGACTGTGTGGCTTCTGATCGCTGTGAGCGTGATGGGCGCGGCAATTTGGTTCGGAATCATCCGTCCGACGCGGCAGGCGCGCTAGAGATCATCTGCGGCAAGGTCGCGCTGCCTGCGCTATAATCGCCGAAACGAAAGGAGCGAGCGTTGTACAGCGTTGATGAAGCGCTTGAGCGCATTTTGAGCTATTTTTCGCCGTTACCTGCCGAGACCGTACGCCTAGAAGAAGCGTTTGGTCGCGTTTTGGCGCAGCCGATTCGTGCGGCGCACGATCTGCCGCCATTTGCGAACAGCGCGCTGGACGGCTACGCCGTGCGCGCTGCCGATGTGGCAACTGCCAGCGCTGAGCAGCCTGTGCAGCTGCCTGTGAGCGGCGATATTCCTGCCGGCAGCTTTCCGCGAGCGCCGCTGCCGCCACAGACTGCCATGCGCATCATGACAGGCGCGCCGCTGCCTGAAGGCGCGGATGCTGTCGTGCCTGTGGAGCAGACCGATGAAGGTGCGAGCGGCTTCGCGCTGAACAGTCCGCTGCCCGAGCAAGTATTGATTCGCGCCGCCGTCAGCGCAGGCAATGGCGTGCGCCAAGCCGGCGAGGATGTGCGCGCAGGCGCGCTCGTGCTTGACTCAGGGCGCGTGCTGGGCGCGGCGGATATCGGCATCTTGGCAGGGCTGGGCGTAGCGCAGGTCTCAGTGGCGCGCCGACCTGTAGTGGCAATTCTCTCAACAGGCGACGAACTCTTGCCGCCGCACATGCCGTTGGCGAAAGGCAAAATTCACGATATGAACGGCTTAGCGCTGTGCGCTGCTGTGCAGCGCGTCGGCTGTGTGCAGCGTTTTCTGGGCATCGCGCCCGACTCGGTCGAAGCCGTCTACAGCCGCCTTGAAGCAGCCGCTGAGTCCGACTTGATTCTCAGCACGGCAGGCGTCTCGGTCGGCGCGCTGGACGTGGTCAAAGAAGCGGTCACGCGGCGCGGCACGCTCAGCTTGTGGCGCGTGAACATGCGTCCGGGCAAGCCGCTCGCCTTTGGGACGTTCAGAGGCGTGCCGTTCTTCGGCTTGCCGGGCAATCCTGTCAGCGCGCTGGTGACATTTGAGATTTTTGTGCGTCCTGCCTTGCTCAAGTTGCTCGGCGCGCCATACGCCAATGTGCCGCACGCCGTCGCTGAAGTGGCTGAAGCAATGCACAGCGACGGCAGGCGCACTTTTGCGCGAGTCAAGCTGCGCCGTCAGCCTGATGGACGCTTGCTCGCTTACAGCACAGGCACGCAAAGCTCAGGCGCGATCAGCTCGCTGGTCAACGCCGATGGCTTGCTGATCATCCCTGAAGGCATGACCGAAGTGCCAGTCGGAACGCAGTTGCCTGTCCGCTTATTCGATCAGTCTCTGTAAAATTGAGGTACATACCATGACAACTAGCGATTCTGCAAGACAATATATCGCGTACACTGCCAGCGACAAGGTCGCCCGCGCTAAAAGCGACTCGCTATGGCGAGTCAGCCTGATCTTAGCGTTAATCGGCTTGCTGATCGCCGGCTATCTCTCGTACACCAAGCTGACCAACACCGAGATCGCCTGTGTGCAGAGCATCAGCGATTGCAGCTATGTGGATAGCTCGCCGTACGCTTATCTTGGCGGATATGGCGGCGTGCCAATTGCCTACATCGGCTTCGCAGGCTATGCCGCCATCTTCCTAGCGCTGCTTGGCGAGCGTCGCCTTGCGCTGCTGGCGCAATTCGGCAAATGGCTGATCTTCGGCATGGCGCTGATAGGCTTTTTGGTCTCAGGCTACTTGGTCGCGATTCAGGCGTTCGTCCTGAATAGCTTCTGCCAATGGTGCATGGGCAGCGCTGTGACCATGACCGCGCTGTTCG
>DAOTWB010000214.1:0-2648 GCA_034436235.1 Anaerolineae bacterium | reverse complement strand
GCTTGCGTCACAAAAAAAGCCACTGCCAGCAGAAAGATGCCGCCGAGCCATGTGAAGATGTTCACGCGCCAGCCGCGCGCCGTCTGCCAGAGCGCTGAGCCTGTCAGCACGGCGCCGCCTGCCGCCGCGATGAACGTCGGCGAAGCATCGGGCATGAAATAGGCGATGGCGAACAGACCGAAGATGAGCAGATAGATTGTGATCTCGAAACGGCGCTCGCGCGCACGCCGTGCGTTGCGCCGCTGCCGCCGCCGACTGTACGTATTGCTTCTGCGTCGTGTCATCAAGCCGCCTTTCCCAAGCGCACTTGAGTATACCTGCACAAGCGCCGTTCGCCAAAAGACCGCGTTTGAGATAAAGTTATGCGTAGTTTGCAATCACTTGGAAAGGCTGTGCATGTGCCAGCCTTGCGACGAAGGATCACGATTCCATGCCTTACACTGCTGTGGCAACTTCAACCACGCCAGTTTTGATCATTTACCTGCTGGATATCAGCGGCTCGATGAGCCAAATGCTCGGCGATAAACGCCGCGTCGAGATCGTCTCGGATGCGCTGCAAGAGATCGCCACTGAGATGGTGGCGCGCTCGACGAAAGGCGAGTTGGTCGCGCCGCGCTACCGTCTGGCGATCTACGCTTACGAATCGCAAGTGCATGACGTGCTAGGCGGCATTCGCACGATTGACCAATTCGTGCGCGATGGCGTGCCAGAGTTCTCGCCGCGCGGCGGCACCAACACAGCTGCCGCCTTCCTCGCCGCCGAAAATCTGCTGGCACAAGAGCTGCCCTACATCCAGACACATCCTGCGCCGCTCATCTGCCACATGACCGACGGCGAGTATCAAGGCGACGATCCGACGCCGATTGTGCAGCGCATCATGCAGATGGGAACACAAGACGGCAACGTCTTGGTCGAGAACATCTTCATCAGCGATAAAATCCTGAAGCAGCCTGTTGAAGATGCCTTCGCTTGGCAAGGCGTGCTGAGCGAAGCCGATCTCGCTAATGACTACGCACGGACGCTCTTGCGCATGTCCTCGCCCATCCCTGAGAGCTATCGCCTTGAGATGCAGGAATTCGGCTACAACTTACAAGTCGGCGCGCCAATGCTCTTCCCTGCCCAGACGCGCGAGCTGATCCGCATGGCGTTCACCATGAGCGGCGCGACACCTGTCGCTTGATTTGCCGAGCGCGATCAGGAAGGCAGAGCGCACGTGCCGCACATCGTCACGCTGAACCAAGAGACCGATACACCTGCGCGTCGCGAATACATCGGCAGCGTGGCGCTCACTTACCTTTACGACCGCTCGCGCGACTCGCAGCAAGCAGGCGGACGCGGACAAGATTTCATCGCTTTTTGCGGAGATGATGAGCGGCTCGCCTTCGCGGTCTGCGACGGCGTCAGCCAATCCTTCTATGGCGATCTCGCCGCGCGCTTTTTGGGCGAGAAATTAGTGCGCTGGCTTGCTGAGCTGCCTTTCCCTGACGATGCTGAGACGTTTCGCGCTGCGCTCAGCGCGCAGCTTGCCGCTTGGCAACCTGAAGCAGAAGCGCTGGTCGCCGCGCAACCGATCCGACCCGACCTGCCGCCGCTGCTGCGCGATGCGCTCATGCGCAAGCGCGAGAACGGCAGCGAGAGCATGTTCCTCGCCGCGCTGATCGACCACAGAGCAGGCGCGTTCGCAGCCTGTTGGATGGGTGACCTGCGCTTGCGCCTGTTCAACGCCAAAGGCGAAGAGCTGCCGCTGCCTGAAGCGCACTGGGAAACGCGCCAGCGCTGGTCGAGTCGCTTTGGTGCGAAAAATGGCGCGCCGCAAGTCTTGCTGATGTCGCTGCATAGCGTGGCGCGCCTGACTGCGCACAGCGACGGCTTCGGCAGCCGCTCGGACATGCTCAAGCGCTTCACGCTTGAGAGCTTGAACGCGCTCGCCGATGAGCTGCTCAGCTTGCCTGCCAGCGACGATCTTTCCTTGCTCGATGTCGCGCTCAACAGCGCGCCTGAGCAGCGCGCGTCTCTGGAGACGCCTGTGCCGCAGCGCATGCAAGGCGAGCCTGCGCTATGTTGGCAGCCTGTGGCAGGCGCGGAATGGTATCGCGTTTGGCTGGAAGGTGCAGGACGCGCTTTCACAGTTGATGTCGAGACGTCTGAGTCGCCAACTTTTCTCTTGAAAGCGCCTGAAGGCGTCTACGCTTGCCGCGTGCAAGCGCTCAGCAATCATCGTGCGCCGAGCGCGCTCAGCGCGGCTGTACATCTGGAGATCGCGCCTGCGCCCGAGCCTGATATCACGCGCCAAGCCGAGCCGACGCGCACTAAGCCTGTCGCGGTCGAAAAGCTCGTCACAGCGCAGGCGAGCGCATCTGCGATCGGTCAACCACAAGCGATCAGTCAGCCGAAGCAAGACGCGCCTGCAGTCGCTGAGCCGTTCGCTTGGCGCTTGGTCACGGCGATTGCAGCGGCGATCTCGGCAGGCTTAGCGACTGTTTGGTACTTCGTTCACATGCGGTAGGGCAGGGCTATGAGTCGGGCGCACATTCGCGTTGAGGTCAACCAGAGCATTGCGATCGGCGGCATCACGTATCGCGTGGCTGAGCATCCTGCGCTGGCAGGCATTCCTTACGTGCAGCGCGGCGGACGCGGCTTCGTCATCC
>DAOTWB010000213.1:0-6260 GCA_034436235.1 Anaerolineae bacterium | reverse complement strand
CTTTGGTCAGCAGCTCGCCGACGGTCGCGTTGAGCGCCAATTTCTCGTGTAGCGCACGGCGCAGCGCTGCTTCAGGCGTCTCGGTTTGGCGCGCCTGCCCTTGCGGAAATTCCCACAGTCCGCCGAGCAGACCGTGCGATGGTCGCTGCGCCATGAGCAGCTCGCCTTTTGGATTGGACAGGATCGCGGCGCCGACCATGTGATGCGGCACAGCGCTTTTCGGCATTCTGCAGGGACGCGACGCCTGCGTGCCTGCCGCGTGCGCACGACAGAAGGCGCGCACAGGACACGCCTCACAGCGCGGCGCGCGCGGCGTGCAAATCTCGCGACCTAAGTCCATCATCGCTTGCGTGTACGCGGCAGCTGAGCCGCTCGGCGCGGCGTGCGCCAGTTGCTCAGCGAGCTGCCACAGTTGCCGCTGCGCCGCAGGACTCTCAATCGGCTCGGCGTAGTCATACAGGCGCGTCAGGACGCGCATCACGTTGCCGTCGAGCGCTGCTGCAGGCTTTCCGAAGGCGATGCTGGCAATCGCGCCTGCTGTGTAACGTCCAATGCCCGGCAATTTCAGCAACGCCTCGACAGTCTGCGGCAGCGCACCTTGATGCTCGCTCACGATGCGCTGCGCAGCGCGCTGCAAATTGCGCGCACGGCTGTAGTAGCCAAGACCTTCCCACAATTTTAGCACGCGCTCAGGCGGCGCATCCGCCAAGTCTTGAACGGTCGGGAAGGCGGCGAGAAAACGCTCATAATACGGCAGGACGGTCGCGATTTGCGTCTGTTGCAGCATGATCTCAGCCAGCCAGACATGATACGGCTCGCGGCTGCGCCGCCAAGGCAGCTCAGGTGCGTTCTGCGCGTACCAGCGCAGCAGCGCCTCGAAAAAAGCGTCAGATGGCACAGGCTGCATACGCTCAGTTTTTCTGAATCATACCAACTAAGTGGACGGGCGGCGTGATTTCGGCGAGCGCGCAGCTCAGGCGGAACAGAAACGGCGTGAAAGCGAGGTAACTTGGATCAGGGACGCGCTGCACTTGCTCAAGTGTGCCGCCGACGCGCTCAGCAAGCCGTCTGAGCGCGTTGAGCGTGTTAGCGCGATAATAGATCGGAAAAGTATCCGCCTCAGTGCGTCCGTAAAGGCGCAGCACGAGATGGCGCTGCAACGGACGCAAGAGTCGATTCAGGATCGCCACAAGGCTATTGGCGTTCGGCGTGATGAAAACAATCCGACCGCTCGGCTTAAGCACGCGCACGAACTCGCTGAAGGCGCGCTGCGGCGACTGCAAATGCTCAAAGAGCCAGCTGCATAGGATCACATCGAAGCTGGCGGCGCGGAAAGGCAAGGCATCGGCGCGCGCAGCGGCGCGCGGCAGGTGCGGCAGGCGATGCTCGCGCAACGAGATAGGATCAGGATCGACGCCGTACGGAAAAGCGACTGCCTCACCGAGTTGCTCTAGCACGCCGCCGCGTCCACAACCAACATCCAGCACAGCGCTGTGCGGACGCAAGACGGCGCGAATCAGCCCTTCATAGACTTCAGTGGCAGGCTGCCAGCTCGGACGGCGTTTGCGATACTGAGTGCGGTAATAGTTTTGCTTCTCAAGCGAGAGTGCCATAGGCAATTGCGCACGTTTGGCGGCTTGCACAAAAGCGATCCTAGCGCGCTGAGCGCGCTGAGGCAAGCGAAGCGCACAGTTTGTGCCATCAGCCGCTCGGCGCTAGAATAGTAGCGTTTATGAAAGCCTGTGGACGAGATAAAAGGATTTTTCATGCAAGAGTGGCACTTAACTGCAGAAAGTCCGCTCTCAATGCGGTTCGCCGCCGACGCACGTCTCAAGCGCACTGATTACACCGATGACCAATCGTGGGAAATCGCTTTTGGTGAGGCTGACGCGCCATTTTTGACTTTTCAGACGCGCTATGGCGGTCGCGTGAACATCGCGCGCCTTGTGCCGATGTGGACGCTGGAAGGGCGCACAATTTACACGAGCGCGGCGCTAACTGAGCGTCCTGTGCTGCGCGCTTTCGCGCCGAGCTATGCCAAAGTGACGGCGAAGCTCACGCCGACGCTCAGCTTGACGAGCGAATTTTTCGTCTTCGAATCGCGCGCAGCAGGCGGACGTTTCACACTGCACAACAGCGCTCAGTCGCCGATTGACGTGCGCCTCGAGCTCGTTGCGCAGGTCATGCGCAATGACAAGCAAATTGACATGAACGTCCTGAGTCTTGAAGACGGCACAGACGCGCTGCACATGGGACATGCTGGCGATCTGAATCCTGTGCTGCTGATGGAGAATGCCAAGTCGCCGCCTGCGATGCATTTAGTCGCCATGCCGATATCGCCGAAGCTAGTCAGCGCGCTCAGCGTGCCTGCCAACGGCAGCGTCGCTGTGCGCTGGACGCATGGCGGACAAGCGCTGACGCGCGACAGCTTGCAGACCGCTTTTTTCTGGTTACGGCGCGCCGATTGGTCGGCTGAGCTGCGCCAAATTGAGCAGCTGAGCGCTGAGACGCTCACCTTTGAGACAGGCGACGCAGATTTGGACGCGGCGCTTGCCTTCAGCGCGCACGTCGCGCTGCGCAGCTTTGTGAATGCCACAGGCAGCCTGCCATACGCTTCGTTCGTCTCGGCGCGCATTCCATCGCGCGGCTGGAGTCCGCGCGGCGACGGCAGCGATCACAGTTGGCAGTGGAGCGGACAGAGCGCACCGCTCGCCGCGTTGATATTACCTTCAGTAGCGGCGCTCTCGCCAGAGTTGGCGCTCGGCGCGCTGCGTAATTTCCTCGCAGTGCGCCAGAGCGACGGTTTCATTGACAACAAGCCCGGACTCGGCGGTCAGCGCGCCAAGCTGCTGAGTATGCCGCTACTAGCATCCACAGCGCTCGCGCTCTACGAACAGACGGAAGATACGGCGTTTTTGAAGGAAGCGCTGCCGATCCTGCGCGCTTTTTTCATGCGTTGGTTCGCGCCTGATGCTGACCGCGACCGCGACGGCTTCCCTGAATGGACGAACATTGCGCACAGCGCTTATACCAGCAATCCGCTCTTCTCACAGCTCTATCGCTGGGCAGAGAACGCCGACATCAGCAAGGTTGAGTCGCCTGACCTAGCCGCTTACCTGATCGCGGAAGGTCGCGCGCTTTTGCGCATGGGCGAGCTGCTTGACGACTCAAGCGACGCAGAGCGCATCGCGCGGCACGTCCAGCAGTTGGAAGCGCATCTTGAGGCGCTGTGGCACGCCGATCTGGGCAGCTATCTCTACCGCGACCGCGATAGCGATCAGACCCTACGCGGCGTGAATTTGTTTCGCGGCAAGGGCGACGAAGCCTTCACTGCCAAAACGCGACTTGAGCCGCCGAATCGCCTGATCGTGCGCATATTAGGCGGTCGCGACGTCGCGCCGCGCTTCTCAGCCGTGATCGAAGGCGTGGATGCGAACGGTCAGCATGTTGCCGAGACGCTGCCGAGCAGCGCCTTCACTTGGTACTACGGTCTAGGCACAGCAGTGACTGAGAAGGTCTATGCGCAGGTCAACTACTTGAAGGTAGAAGGCTTGATTCGCCTGTTCAACTTTGAAGTGGACGCGGTCAATTTGTTCCGTCGGAACTTGACGCAACTCATGGCGTTGTGGTCAGGCGCGCCAAGCGCTGAGCGCGCTGCGCAGATCGTCACTACGCTGACCGATCCTGCGCGCTATTGGCGTCCGTATGGCTTGCCTGTCTGTCCTGCTGATGATCCTGCTTTTGCGCCGAACAACGACGGCGGCAGCGGCGGAGTCTGGCTATTGTGGAATGCCCTGCTGCTAGAAGGCTTACTGCGCTACGGCTATCTGAGCGAGGCGACTGAACTCTTCAAGCGGCTGCTGAGCGCGCAGCTCAAGGCGCTGCGGCGCGATCGCGGCTTCCGTGAAGGCTACAACAGCGAGACGGGCGAAGGGCTGGGCGATGTGGATGACGTGGCAGGCATCTTGCCGATCAGCGTCTTCTTGCGCCTGATCGGTCTGCGCATTGTGAACGCGCGCCGAGTCTGGGCTGGCGGCACGTTCGCTTTTGCGCAGCCTGTGACGGTCAAGCGCGGCGCATTGCACGTGACGCGCAGCGCAGCTGGCACGCGCGTCGTCTTTCCGAGCGGCAAGGTTGTGGAGACGGACGCCGCTTGGCAGTTGATCGAAGACGATACGCCCGCGCCTGACGCTGCGCTATCCGCGCCTGAGCTACAAGATACTGAGCCGTTGTTCACACCGTCCGAGTTCACTGAGCCAAGTGATGAGAGCGCCGAGAGCGCGCTGACACCTGTTGAAGGCGAGCCAATTCCTGTCCAATCGCAGCGCGATCCGACGCAAGAAATCTCGATCAGTCACATTGACTTCAACACTTACTCTGAGGCAGCTAAACCGAGCGCGCCGCCACACAACACGATCAAGATCAAAGTGCGCGACGGACGCAAACGCGCCGCCGACGATCCAACGGCTGAGTGACGCCCTAAACGCGACCAAACTCAGCAATCGTCTCACATCTCTAGTCCAAACCGTTCACGAAAGTGCATGGCTTGCCATGCGCTTTCGCTAATACCTTGTTGCATTTTTGTCTGAGCTTGTATAGTATATCTAGTGAGTTTTGGAAGCGTTTCCAAGCTGAGTTTGTGGCGTAAAGTCTTTTGGAAAAGTTTTTATGTCTTCTGTCACCATCCGCGATGTGGCAAGACAAGCAGGAGTTGGCATTGGCACTGTCTCTCGCGTGTTGAATGGCAATGCGAATGTCAGTCCGCAAACGCGCGAGCGCGTGTTGAATGCCATTCGCTTGCTCAACTATCAGCCCAACAGCGCCGCGCGCAACCTCTCACGACGTGCACGCCATCGCACTTTTGGCGTGCTGCTGCCTTTCTTCGCTTATCAGCCTTTTGTAGAGCGCTTGCGTGGCGTGCAGACCGCGCTCAGCACGCTTGCACCTGATGACACGCTGCTGCTTTACCACGTCGGCAGTCCTGAGCAAATTGAGCCACAAATAGACCTAATCCTCGATCAACGGATGATCGCGGCGCTTTTGGTGATGACAATTAACTTGACAAAAGAGCAATATGCGCGCCTGCGCGAGGCAGGCATTACGCTTGTTGGCATCTATGATCGTCATACTGAGCAGATGCCGTGCCTAGCGCCGAAAAACGCCTATGGCGCACAACTGGCTGTGCAGCATCTGATTGCGCTCGGACATCGCCGCATTGCGTATGTCGGCGATGCTTTCCCCGATCGTTACGGCTTCCCAACTAGCGAAGAGCGCTATCGTGGCTATCGCGAAGCGCTGCAGGCAGCAAGCATTCCGCTACGCCTTGACTACGTCCGTTTTGGCGAGCATGGGCAAGAAGTGGCACGTCAACTCGGCGCTGAGCTGCTGCGTTTACCCGAGCCGCCTACGGCTATTTTCGCCATGTCCGATATGCAGGCGCTAGGCATCCTTGCCGCAGCGCGCGAGCTGCACATTCCTGTGCCGCAGAAGCTCTCTGTGATCGGCTTTGATGATTTGGAAGTTGCTCAATACGTCGGTCTAACGACCATTCGTCAGCACATGCACCAAAGCGGTGTGCTTGCCATTGAGATGCTGTTGAAGCTCTTAGCAGGCGATCCAACGTGGCAGGCGATCCAGTTGCCGCTGCCCGAACTCATCATCCGTTCAACCACTGATCAGCCTGCACAGGAGTAGCCATGCTGCACGCGCCTGAAAGTCCGTTGCACGGTTTGTGGGATACATGGCTCTTCCCTGCCGATGATGGTTATCACTTGTTCTATCTCAAGCGCGACCTGCGCGATATGTTCGCCAAGAGCATCGCACACGCTGTATCACCTGATTTAGTGCATTGGACGGCTGTGCGTGACGCCTTGCACGCAGGCGACAGCAACACTTGGGATAGCGGCTGGCTGATGACAGGCATGGTCGTGCGTCATCACGATGGACGCTACTATATGTTCTATGGCGCGATGGTTGATCAAGTGCAGCGCATTGGCGTCGCCATCTCAGACGATCTGCATCACTGGCACAAGCATCCAAAACCTGTGATGGAAGCCTGCGCGCCTTTCTACGAGACCGATCCGCGCCGCTCACCGAACCATGAGGTAGCTTGGCGCGATCCGTGCATCGTCTATGATGCTACCTCACAGCAGTACTATGCGTTTATCTGCGCGCGCGTGCCTAATGGCAGCTATAGTGGCGGCGCGTGCATCGCTGTGTGCCGCTCACGCGACCTGCTGAGCTGGGAAACGTTGCCGCCT
>DAOTWB010000212.1:0-23567 GCA_034436235.1 Anaerolineae bacterium | reverse complement strand
AAAGGCAGGCTGACCGCGCTTGACAATGCCATCAGCCGTTGCATAGAGAAAGGTGAGTTCTGCTGGAGCGAGCAAGTGCAGCCTGCTTATCCGCCGCAGAAATTCTGGTTTCTCTACGCGCGCGTGCGCAAGCCTATCGCCAAGTGAGCGACCTTGACGTGCGCTATTCGGTCACGAAGCGCACGTCAAGATCGGCGAGGCAAGCATCATCAGGTGCGCTGTCAGGATCGTCCAAAAAGGCGATGATGATGCCGTCTGCGCACGCGCTCGTGGCAATTGCGCCGTGTCCAACGCCGCGAAAGGTGAGATTGTGACTGTTGCTGAGCGTCGCCGCTGCCAGATCGCCAAAAGCAGGCGGCGTGATCGGATCGAACGCGCCGTTCAAGATCAAGACTGGCACGCTGGCGCGCACAGGCGTCTTGAAAGCAGCGGACGCCGCTTGCACAGCCCAGATTCGGCATTGCGCAAGCGCGCGCTCCACATCGCTGCGCAATTTATCGGCGATTGCTTCAGGCGCGTCGCGCAAGCGCGCGTCCACACGCGCCATATCGGTGAATGCGCCTTCTTCAGCGCACTCAACTGAGAGAAACATCCCTTCGCTATCGCTCAAGTCTTCATCGTCATCAGCGCGGCGACGCGTGTAGCCATTTGCCGCGTCTTCATCGCCCGTCATCAGCGCTATGGACTCGGCGTATGCGCCTTGAACAGCCAGCCAAATCGCTTTCGGCAGACTTGGAATGCGCTCTGCGTCGTACATCGCCTGAAAGAGCATATCCACCAGCTCTGCGCCGCCCAGCGTATTTTGGATTGCCTCGCCTGTCTCAGGATCGCGCGCAGTGTACTCAGCAGGCTCGGCATCCAGCGCAGCGATCAGCGCGTAGAAGGCTGACTCAAGATCAGGGAAGGCGCGCCTGCAAGCAAAATCCTCAGCGCAAGCATTGAACAGCGCCTTGAATTGCTTGACCGTGTTCGGACCTTGCACTTCGTAGGCAAGCACGTTCGGCGGATAGACGGCGTCAAGGATCGCGCTTCGCAATGTTTCAGGCTTCTGGCGCAGCGCTTCTAGGGCAAGGCGCGTGCCATAAGAGATGCCATAGAGCGTCCATTGCTCAATGCCGAGCGCGACGCGCAGATCGTCTAGATCGGCGGCGCTCTCGGTAGTGTTATACGCAGAAAGATCAATGCCTTGCCCTGCCAAGCGGTCGCGGCAGGCTTGCGTGGCTGCCAGCTCATCCTTATCGCTGCGCTCAAGCTCAATGCAATTCAGAGACGGCTCAGAGAAGCCTGTGCCGCGCTGATCGAGCAAGATCAGGTCAGAGTAAGCCAGCAAGCTATCCGCCCAATCAGGATATTCCACGCCGTTGCCGCCTGGTCCGCCGCTCAGGTAGAGAATTGGATACGGCGATGGATCGGCGCTTGTGCTGTGCAGACGCGCGAAGTAAAGCCGTAGCGTTGCATTGCTGCGTCCATCGCGGCGCTCTGGCACGCGCAAATAGCCGCATTCCGCGATGATTCCCTCAGGCACTTCAAAAAAACATTCTGCATCTTCCACCAGCGCGCCTTGCGCCTGCCGTGGCACAGAGAGCGCCATTGAGCAGATGAGAAAGACACCGATCAGCCTGAATAGACGCATGAACGTATCTCCTTTGTTCAAAATGCGCGCCGTGACTATACCATCAACGCTTGCCGTTCGCTCTCAACAATTGGTGCGCAGCGCACAACGCGCTATAATCTAACCGACCGCACGAGCGCGCTCCACGCGCTACTTTTCAACTTATGGAGTCGCTGAACAATGGATAAAGAGACCTTAATCAAGCACCTGAATGACGACCTCGCGCACGAACTCTCTGCCATCATCCAATACCTGACCTACGCCGCCAAAGCCTACGGACCGTACCGTCCGCAGCTGGCGCAATTCTTCCTCGCCGAAGTGCCTGACGAGCAGCTGCACGCGCAGTACCTCGCCAACAAAATCGTGGCGCTCGGCGGCGAGCCGACGACCGTGCCTGCGCCCGTCAAAGAAGCCAAGACCAATCGCGAGATGGTTGAGGCGATCTTGGAAGCTGAAACAGGCGCGGCGCGCCGCTATGCGCAGCGCGCGCAAGAAGCAGCAGCCTTCGGCGACGTCGGTCTGCAAGTTCAATTGGAAGACATGGTGCGCGACGAGAGCGGTCACCGCGATGAGACGGCGCGCATTCTGACCGACTGGGCGCTCTGACGCCTTGCCGTGCCGTGCCGCGTCGTCTGAGCGGACGCGGCACATCCGCTCACGGCGTCGCCGTGGCGCTCGGCGTCTGCAGCTGCGATTCGAGCGGAATGCGCAACGGCACGCTGCCTTGCGGAATGCGAATCCGACCTTCCTTGAGCGCCACGCAGCGATAACCATCAGGACGCCGTCCTGCCGCTGTGAAATCCACAATGTAGCTGTACCAGTCGTCAGGACGCAGCTCGATTTCTAGCTGCTGACCATCTGCTACGCGCTCGCGAATCACTTCGCCCGTGCGCTCATTTGTCAAGCGAATGGCAATAGCGCCGCCGCACTCAGAGCGATTCTCGAAGATGAGCAGCGCACGCCATGGCGCGCAAGCGCTCACAGCCAATAGCGCGCCTAGCAAGCACACCAGACCTAGCCGCATCTCACAAATTCAGCCTCTTGAAAATTCGCTCAGGAATATTGCGGATGATCAGCATGATCAGCATCCAGAAGGACGGCACGTAAAGGATATCCTCGCCTTTGAGCATTGCGGCGTAAATGCGCTTGCCAACCTGCGCAGGCTTGGCGAAGAGCGCATTCTTCTTCATATGCGCCGTCATCGGCGTATCTACAAAGCCTGGCTTCACGGTAAGCACTGAGACGCCGACCTTTGCCAAGCGATTGCGCACGCCGCCCATGAAGAGCGCCACAGCGCCTTTTGCCGCGCCGTAGATGTAATTGCTGCCGCGTCCGCGCTCGCCTGCCACTGAGCCAATCACTGCCAAGCAACCTTGCCGCTGCGCTTCAAAGTGGTTGGCGAGCAGCGTGATCAGCGAGATGTAGCTGGTCGCGTTGATATGGAACAGCTCAAGCGTGGCAGAGACGCTCTGTTGCGCCGTCTTTTGGTCGCCAAGCGCGCCATGCGCGATCAAGACGGCGTCAATGCCGCCTAACGTCTGCCGCGCTGCTTCGATCAGCGCCGCGTGCGTATTGAGATCGGCGAGATCAGCCACATAGGTCTCAACTTTTGCCGCGCCCAGCACGTTCAAGTCGTCCGCCGCCGCTGCCAACTTCTCTGCGTTGCGCGCCACAAGGAAGAGCGCAGCATTATCGGCGGCAAAGCACCGACTCACCTCATGCGCGATAGCCGACGTCGCGCCGATGATCATCACCTTCATGAATAGCGCCTCACTTGCCGCTGGCAGCTTGCCCTGTCACGCGCCGCCAGAAGCTGGATGAAAACTTGGGGTCGACGTATTGGCTGAACGCACGCCAGTTCGGGAAAGATGCCTCGAACATCTGCGGCGACATGCGCGCATCTTTGGCAGGATACAGCGCGCCGCCGCATTCGCGCACGATCTGGTCGAGTCGATCCAGCAGGCGCAAGGTCGGCGCGCCGCGATACGGAAAATCGAGCGCTAAGGTCACGCCGGGACGCGGAAACGACAACATGCCCGGCGACTCGACATCGCCGAAGACTTTCAGCACGGCGAGGAACGAGACGACGCCTGAGGCGCTGATCTGGCGCAAAATTTCCTTGATCGCGCTGCGATCGCGGGCGTACGGCACAACGAATTGATATTGCAAAAAGCCTGCCTTGCCATAAAAACGATTCCACTCATTGATCATATCCAGCGGATAGAAGAATGGATCGTACGGCACGATCTTGCGCTGCACTTTGCTCAGCAGCGCGCGATAGTACACTTCGTTGAAGGCGCGCACAGTGTGCAGATTCAAAGCGAAGGACGGCAGATCGAATGGCGCGGTGAGCAGCGTCTTAGGCGCGGCGCTCTTATTGGGCAGCCGCGCGTGCCATGCGTTGTTGCCGCGAATGAAAATGCCGCGTCCCAGCTTATTGCCGCCTGAGACACAATCTACCCAAGCGACCGTGTACTCATAATCCTTGTCAGAGTCATCGCTGATGGCGAAGAACTCATCAATATTGCCGAAGCGGATTTTCTGCTGCGCGATGTATGGACCTGGAATGCGCCGCAGCCTGAACTCTGCCCACAGAATCAAGCCCGTCAAGCCTAGACCGCCGATGGTAGCGCGGAACAGCTCCGCGTTTTCAGTTGGCGAGCAGATCAAGCGCGAGCCATCTGAGCGCAGCAGCTCAAAGCGCGTCACGTGCCTGCCAAACGTGCCTGCCACGTGATGATTCTTGCCATGCACGTCGTTAGCGATGGCGCCGCCGACCGAGACGTACTTCGTGCCCGGCGTCGTCGGCAGAAACCAGCCGCGCGGCACGATGTATTGCAAAAGATCGGCGAACAGCACGCCGCTCTCACAGCGGATCAGCCCGCGCTCGGCGTCAAAGGCGATGTAGCGATTCAAAGGCGTGATATCCAGCAGCGTGCCATTCTCGTTCAAGCAGCTATCGCCATAGCTGCGTCCGTAGCCATACGCCAGCACGCTGCCGTCAACAGCTTGCAGGTCAGGCGGCGCGTCGCGCCAGTGGACAGGAATCACGCGCTGATTGCGCGCTTTTGGATAATTTCCCCACGATTGATAGCTGCGGCTCAATCTTTATTCTCCTACGCTTGCTGCGTCACAGCACAACGCGCCTAGTATAGCGCATTGCCGTCCCGTTGGCGATTGTGAACAAGCGCACAAACCTTGTCGTCAGCAACGCTCTAGACGAACGCTTTACTTTCCCTTAAAAAACTCGATAGAGATTTGTGATCTGTATGAAGGCTTTGACGAATCTACCTCGATAGAGTCTGGATCGTAATCAGTTTGTATCACGGAAGGAGAGTCTCATGCGTAAGCAAGAAGCGCCAAAAGATATGCTGATCAGCGGTCATGCCATGCAGGCAATCGTGCAGAGCATCGAGTTCGACTCGATTCGCCCGCACATGGAAGAGATGTTCCAAGTCTACGGACTGCCGCCGACTATCGATCCAAACGAGTGGTATCCGCTGCAGCTCTACTACGATATCACCAAGCGCCTGAACAGCGATGAGCTGATCTCAATCGGCGTGCGCGTGATCAACGCCGCTGTCTTTCCGCCTGAGATCGACTCGATTCAAAAGGCGATTGAGCTGCTGATGGCGACTCATCACCTGAATCTGAAAAACGTGCCTGAAGGCGATGGCTACAGCGACTACCACTTTGATGCGCATCGTATCACATTCCGCGAGAACACAACTTTCCCGCACGACCTGATGTATGGCTACATCTATGGCTTGGTGCAGCGCTACAAGAAAAATGGCGAGTCGCCTGTTGTGCGCCGCACCTTCCTGAATGAAGCCGATCCTGACGCGGCAGGCGCCATCTACGAGATCACGTACTAGCTCACGGCAAGGCTGTGCGCAACACGCCCAGAAAGTTGCCGCTCAGGATCGCCGCGATATCCGTCTCGCTATAGCCGCGCGCTGCTAACAACGGCGCAAGGCTGAGCAGATCGGCGACTGTATCCAAGCCGTCAGGCGTGTCCTCAGCGCCGAAGCCGCCGTCGAAATCTGTGCCAATGCCGACGTGCCGCGCAGAGCCTGCGATCTGGCAGATGTGATCGATCATCTCTGCCACGCGGCTGAGCGGCGCGTCCGCTTTGCGCGCAGGCTTCTGCTCAGGCTGCCACATGAAAGCGTTGTACGGCACAACGCCTATCACGCCGCCGCGCTCCACCAGACGACGGATCATCTGGTCGCTCAAATGCCGATCTGAGTCGCGGAAACGGCGCGGATTGCTGTGACTGGCGATGATCTGCCCGTCGTACATATCAAGCGCCTCGAAGAACGCCTGCTCCGCCATGTGGCTCACGTCCAGCACAGCGCGGAAGCTCGCCATCACTTCCAGCAGCTCGCGTCCCAGCTTGGTCAAGCCGCCCGGCGCCGCTGTGCCGCCGCTGTAGCGCGTCTGACTCCACGCCAAGCCAACAATGCGCACGCCGCGCGCATACCATTCCTCAAAGGCTTTTGGCTCGCGGATTGGATCGGCGCCTTCCATCAGCACCACTAAGCCGACCTGATGCTGCTCAAATGGCACATCAGGCTGCCAAGTGGCAAGCACGCGCTCCAGATCGCCTTGCGCGCCGATGAGCGCGATGTTCGGATGCGAATCTGCCAACTCGTGATAGTAATCGAGCTGACTCATGCCGATCTGATGCGCTTCGGCAGGCGTGCTGTACATATGGCGCGAAGGCAGACTGTATGTGCTGCGCTGCGGATTGGCGAAGATGGTGGCGAAAATGACCGCGACGCGTCCGAGCAGCGCCTCAGGCAGACCTGTCATGCACAAGCCATTGTGCTGCGCTACAGACGTGCCGATCTCAGCCTTGCGCTTAGCATAGGCGCTCAGGCGGAAGTCGCGGTCGAGATCGCGCATGTTCCACGCCAAGTCTTGATGCGCGTCTACGATGATATGCGCCATATGCGTTTCAGTTAGCGACCGTCGCCTCGATCAAGCCGCGCAACTCGCTCAGGTTAGGCGCGGCGCCGCCGCCTTGCCGCTCGGGATAGATTTTCGTGCCGTTCAGGAAGACGGTCGGCGTGGCGTTCACGCCGCGCTCAGCCGCCAGATTCGCTGCATTGCGGACGATCTCGCCCGTTCGCGCGTCGCCAAGGCAGTTGGAAAATTTGCTCGTATCCAGACCGAGCTTCTCAGCGCCCGAGATGCCGTAGCGTCCGTCATTCGCCGCGCTGCCATAGCGACCTGCCCAATCGAACAGCGCGTCGTGCATTTCCCAGAATTTGCCTTGCTCGCCTGCGCAGATGGCTGTGCGCACCATGCCTTCTGATGGAAAGCTGCCGTACTGCGTGAGCGGAATATAGACGAATTTGACGTCGCCGTTGAGAATTTTATCGCGGATGTTATCGAAGTAGTTGCGCTTGTACTGATTGCAGGCAGGGCAGCTGAAGCTGGAGAACATTTCCATCGTGACCTTCGCCTCAGGATTGCCGATGAAGTAGAAGCCTTCAGGTGTGCTGCCATAGTAACCTTTGGCAGTGATCTCAGTGTACTTATCGAGGATGCTCTCGGCGATCTGTGCATCTACAGGACGCGAGGAAATGATCAAGAAGCCGCCGATCACGATCAGCGCGGCAGCGGCGATGATCGCCAGCAGCACGACCTGCTGCCGCTGACGGCGACGGATCGCTTCAGCGCGGCGTTCCCTGACCGACTTTTTAGCAGGCGCGGATGCATTCGGCGCATCCTTTGGCGTCTTCGATTTTGCAGTTGTCATAAGCGAGTACCTTTAGGTTGTGTGTGAGTTTGAGCATAGAGTATATCAAGCGCGCTTGCCTTTGCCATGCCACAAGCTGAGAGCATAGCGAACACTCATCGAATTTCAGGCTGTGCCTGCGCGCACTGAGTGTGCTACAATGTTTACAGTGACCAAGTCTGCAGTTGAGTAAGCCGCTTGCCTTGCGTAAGGCTTGGCAAGCGTGTGCCGTCAATAGCATTCAGGAAAAATCACATCCTGAGGTTGGAGAGACGTTCAAAATGGCAATCGCCAAAGCAGATACGCCGTTGTTGGTCGCGAGTGAAGCTGAGCTGAACCAAATTCTCAAATCTGAGCTGCCTGTCCTGCTCTTGCTGTGGCATGGTGAGGCGCTGCGCACTGACGTGAAAAACGAGTTGGATAACATCGCGCGCGCACACAGCGGACAGCTGTTAGTGGTCAAGGCGGATGTGAGCCGTGCGCCTGAGCTGGCGGCGCGCTTTGAAGTCGGCAAACATCCGTTGTTGCTGGGCATCGCCAACCATGAGGTCATTTTGCGCCGCAACCGTCCATGGGCGACGGATATCGGCGCTGCCGTGGATTTGCTCAAGCCGCACATGCCTGCACAACAGCGCCCTGCCGAAGCGCCGCCGCCGACTCGCGTGGATACCAAGCCTGTCAAAGTTACCGATCAGACTTTCCGCAAGGAAGTTATTGAGAGCAGCCTGCCCGTCCTTGTGGATTTTTGGGCGGAATGGTGCGGTCCGTGCCGCCAAGTGGCGCCGATCTTGGATAAGCTCGCCGCTGAGTTCGCAGGCAAGGTGCGCATCGCCAAAGTGAACGTGGACGAGAATCCAGGCTTAGCGCAGGCGTTCAACATCATGAGCATCCCAACGCTGATGTTCGTGAAAGGCGGCAAGATCGTCGGGCAGCAGGCAGGCGCTTTGCCTGAGCATGTCCTGCGCGACGCGCTGAACCAACTTGTGGCGCTCAAGATCGCCTAGCGCGAATCGCTGCGAGCGCTTCTCCACTGCCTTGTCTCGGCTGAGACAAGGCAACTTTTTGCGCAATCCCTGCGAGCGAGGAACTTCGATGATCGCAATTGACTATCACACGCATCACGTCCGTTGTGGACATGCACAAGGGCAGATTGAAGATTACATCAAGCAGGCGCTCGCGCTCGGCTTGAGCGAGATCGGCATCTCGGATCACGCGCCGATCTACTGGCAGGACGGCGACGATCCAATGCCTGATATCGCCATGTCCAAAGCTGAGCTGCCCGCTTACGTGGACGAAGTGCTACAGCTGAAAGCGCGCTACGCAGGACGCATTGCCGTGCGGCTAGGCTTGGAAGTGGATTACATCGAAGGCGCAGAGGCAGCCTGCGCAGCCATGCTGTCGCCTTATCCGTTCGACTACCTGATCGGCTCAGTGCATTACGTCTACGGGCGCAACGTCTACAGCACGCAACTCTGGGACGGCGTGCGCGATCCGATGCCGATATATACTGAGTACTACCGCTTGTTGGCGAAGTCTGCGCAGTGCGGCATGTTCGATATCATTGCGCACAGCACTGCCGTGATCGCCTTCGCGCCCAAGCCGATTCCGCAAGCTATTGAGCCGCTGCAAGATGCCGCCTTTGCCGCGCTGCGCGAAGCGGACGTTTGCGTGGAGATCAACACGAGCGGCTATCGCAAAGTAGGCGCTGAACCGTTTCCTTCCGAGCGCATGATCGCGCTCGCGCGCGAGCTGGGCATTCCGCTCACCTTCAGCTCTGATGCACATCGTCCCGGTGAGGTAGCGCACGGGCGCGACCGCGTCGAGGCGCTGCTCAGCAAGCTAGGCGTGACCGAGCTGGCGCGTTTTGAAAGTCGGCAGCGCGCCATGCTCAGCCTGACACCGCGCATTTTTCACCTATGAGCGCACTTACGCGCTATAATCTAACTTCATCGTAGGTGTTGATCATCAGGGAGCTGATGAAGCGCTTCGGATATGTCTTTTTGATAGGTATGGCGCTTTTAGGCGCTTTGATCGCCTTGCGCGCGCCTGTCTCGCACACTTTGCGCGCACAAAGCGCGCCGACCGCCGTGCCGCTCTTCATCCCAACCGTCACACCGCGCCCTGAAGCGATACAGACCGTCACACCGACGCGCACGCCGACCGTGAACATGGGCTTGATCCGCGTTGAGGCACGCTTAGAGGCGAACATTCGCACTGCGCCAAGCCTCGATGCACAAATCTTGACCAAAGCCTTGCCCGGTCAGTTTTATGCAGCGCGTGGACGCTACGGCGAGTGGATTCAGATTCAATTCGAGCGCGCTCCAACAGGCTTGGCGTGGGTCTATCGCGAAGTGGTGAACTTGAGCGGCGGCGATTTTGAATCCTTGCCACCTGTTGACCTAAACGCCGTGCCGACGCCTAACCTGCAGACCGCCGCCGCGCAACAGACGGCTGATTTCCTGACGGCGACGCCGGGCGCGCCACAGACGGCGACCGCGTTGCAAGCGCAGGCGACAGGCGTCTTCACGCTGGCAGCCGCAGTGCCAGAAGCCTTGCCGCTCGGCGCGCCGCTGCCAACCTTCACTTATCCGCCGCCTTACGCTGAGGCGACCTTGCCTGCCCGCGCATCAGTTGTGGTCAACGGCGGCGGCATTCCGCCTATCATGCCAATTCTCGCGCTCGGCGCGCTCGGTCTGGGCGGCTTGTTCATCAGCAGCTTGCGGCGCGCGCGCTGAGCAGAAATCCAATTTGCGCTTCAGGCGCGCTCGTGCTAGTGTATTAAGGCAGTTGGTGAACGTTTGGTGAAACGCTGTGCAGGCTTCAAGCTCTAGGCTGGTTCGCTCTACACACCTTGACAAAGCACAGCGCTTTCGCTAGGCTTGTGACAGATTACGCAAACGAGACAGGATCAACGGATGACACCATCGCGCAACTCACCGCAGATAGCCATTGGTATTGCTGGCGCGATGGGCTGTTACATCACGATCCTAGCGGCTGCTTCAATCCTGCTTGGGCTGTGGATTGACTCTCTGTTGGGCAACGAGCGTCGGATCGCAACGCTCATCTGTGTTTTGGCGGGCTTGCCGATCAACTTAATCTCGGCGGTCGCAATCACGCTGCGCCTGATCGCGAGAGCGATTCCACAGACACCTTCAAAAGCAGAATCGCGTTCTGCTGCAGCCGCGCGCTCAGACGAGGCGGCTGAGTGAACATGAGCAGCGCTGAAGCGCACATCAGATTTGTTTCACGCTAGAGGAGGTTTCGTTTTTGAATAGCAGATCGTGGTCTACCACTACGGCAAGGAGGACGCTATGAGCGCGCCACTGCGCGGTTTGCTCGTCTTCGCTGCCATCATCGGCTTCGTGGCGGTGGTGTGCGTGTGGCTGCCATTCACCTTCCTGCCTTCGATTGGCGCAGGTGTGGCGCTGCCTGTCATCTCGCTGCCTGCCGAAGTGCTTGCGGGCAACATCCTGCCCGGCTTTGACTTCACCAACACCATGACTTCGCTGCTGTTGGTGGATGCGCTGCTGATCCTGATAGCGATTGTGGTCGGGCGCGCTTACCGCAGCGCCAGCCCTGATCGTTTTGTGCCACGCGGTCTGACGAATTTCATCGAGCTGATCGGCGAGTTCCTCTACAATCAGGCGTACAACCTGCTCGGCAATCGGACTCGCGCAGTCTTCCCAATCGCGGCGTCAATCTTCATGCTGATCTTAGTTGGCAACTGGATCAAGCTGGTGCCGGGCTACGAGTCAGTCGGTCTGACGGTCTGCGCTGAGTACAACGTCTTCGCGCCAGATACTGAGCCTGAGGCGCCTGGTCAGCTGGGCTATCGCGTCAGCGGCTTGAACGCGCAAGGGCAGCCAGCAGGCATCCTGACGCTCTTCAACAGCGATAACGACGGCGATGGTGTCTTCAACCTGAGCGAGCGCGCCGGTCAGAAAGTAGTGCGCGCTAACACGCTCCATTGCGAGGAAAAGTACGAATGGGGCAAGGCGCCGCTCGCCCAGGCGATGGAAGATCGCGCCATTGCCGAGAAGCGCGCCGCTGCCGAAGCGAAGGGCGAGCAGTGGGACGCCGAGAAAGAAGCGAAGGCGCGCAAAGAGTATCACAACAAACTGATGCTCAAGGTGCTGACGGCTGAGGAGAAGGCGCAGTTCGAGACGGAAGAAGAGAAGCTGGAAGCAGCGAAGGAGAAAATCGAAGCGGCTGATCCTGATCTCTTCACGCTCGTGCCGTTCTTCCGCGGCATGACGACCGACCTGAATTTGCCGATCGGCTTGGCGCTGATCGTGGTGCTTATGGTGCAGGTCTGGGGCGTGCAAGCGCAAGGCGGCGGCTACTTCTTCAAGTTCCTGAACCTGCCTGCGCTGGGCAAGCTGAACAAGAAGCCGCTGGGCGCTGTTGACTTCATCGTCGGCTTGATCGAGATCGTCTCAGAGCTTTCGCGGCTGGTGTCGCTGACTTTCCGTCTCTTCGGCGCGGTCTTCGCGGGCGGCGTGTTGCTGATCGTCTTCAGCTTCCTGATCGCAGTGCTGTTGCCTGTGCCGATCTACTTCTTGGAGCTGTTCGTCGGCGGTATTCAGGCGTACGTCTTCGCCATTTTGACGATCATCTACGCTTCGCAGGCGGTCGTGCATCACGGCGACGAAGAACATGGCGAGCATGGCGCAGACGGACATCACTGATCAAGGTTGTCCGTCTGAGTAGTTCATAGAGTCTCACAGGTCGAAATCATTTGCGAAACGCATACACAGAAGGGAAAATCACACAATGACGGATGCAGGTTTGAAGTTTCTCGCCGCGGGCTTGGCAATGCTTGGCGCGTTCGGTCCGGGCATCGGGATCGGTCTGTTGGTGAACGGCGCCATGCAGGCGATCGGGCGCAATCCTGATGCAGCAGGCGCTATCCAGACCAACATGATTCTGGGCATTGTCTTCACCGAAGCTATCGCCATTTACGCGCTTGTGGTGGCACTCATCGCTCTGTTCGTCTAGTTCAGCACAGCGCGAGGAGGTTTGCGTTGGAACGTCTAGGTATCAATAGTGGTTTTCTGCTCGCGCAGATCATCAACTTCATCATCGTAGCGCTGATCTTGTGGGCGCTGGTCTGGCGACCGTTGGTGAAGGCGCTTGAGACGCGCCGCGAGCGCATCGCCAAAGGGCTGGAAGATGCGCGCGCCGCTGAGCAGCGCCTTGCCGAAGCCAGCCGTGAGGCGGATAAGCTCATGGAGCAGCGCCGCATCGAGGCGAATCGTTTGGTGGAGGAAGCGCGAGCGCGCAGTGAAGAGCAGACGCGCGCACTGATCGAGCAAGCCAAACGCGAGGCGGAGTCGATCCGCGCCAAAGCGCGCGAAGAGGCGCTTGCCGAGCGCGATAGCATCTTAGCAGGCGTGCGCGATCAGGTGGCGCGCATCGCCATCGCGGCGACGGAGCGTCTGGTCGGCAGCCTTGATGAGCAGCGCGCACAAGCCATCGTGAACGACTTTCTGGTTCACATGCCTGCGCAGGCGCGCGGCATGGGCGGCGATATCGAGGTCATCAGCGCCTTGCCGCTGACGCCTGCTGAGCAAGAGAAGATCAAGGCGGAAACAGGCGCGCACAACATCACTTTCCGCACTGATCCGAGCATCTTGGGCGGCTTGGTGCTGCGCTCAGGCGAGAACGTGGTAGATGGCAGCGTCCGCAGCAACTTGCAGAGCCTTGCCGCGCAGATGCTGTAAAAAGGTGCGATCACGAGTCACGAGTAGGGCGAGCGATGAACTCGCCCTTTTTTCATCTATGCGCGACCTGAGAGATGCGCGTCGTCCATATGATCATCCACAAGTTGCGCCTTGCGCACAGGCATTCCCAAGTCCAGATCGAAGACTTGGAAGCGGCGCACAGGCAAATAGAGAATGCCGCAGGTGCGGCTGCCTTGCGCTTGCGCGCCGCACACTGAGCCGGGATTCAGGATCAGCACGTCATTGATGCAAACCTGCATCGGTATGTGCGTGTGTCCTAGCACAACGACCTGCGCATTTTGCGCGTGTGCTGCCTCTGCCACGCGCTCGAAAAGCAATCGCGACGCGCTAGGACGCAAGTAGATATCGTTGCGCCATGGCGTGGCGTGCGTCAGCAGAATATTGCAATCAGGCGTCTCGATTAGCAAGGCTTGCGGCAATGACTCTAGAAAGGCGATGTGTTCAGGCTTCAACAACAGATGACTTGGCGCGAAGGGCGGCTCGCTGCGGCGATACCAATCTTGCGTCACTCTTGCCAGACCGTCGTGATTGCCCATCACACAAGGTATTTTCAGGTCGCGTATGCGCTGCACGACGGCGTCGCCGTGCTTGCCTTTATCCACCAAATCGCCTGCGCACAAAATTTGCTGCACGCCGTGCTGTTCCATCAGCATGAGCGCCAACTCAAGCGCTTCTAAATCGGCGTGGATATCCGCTATCAAACCTATTTTCATCGTCCGATAAGTCCTCTGATGATTGGCAAGCGCCTGCTGAGGTATTGAACGCTCTGCAGATAAGTTTAGCGCTAAGGCAAATTTGTGCCATAGCGATTGAAAGTGCAGGCATTGTAGTTTGCGCCGATGACCACTTTGAAATCGGTATCGGCGTTTGGATCAGGCTGCTCGATCACATTTTTGGCGCTCAGGTTGAGCGCCCGCAGCAACAGGCGCAGACTGCTCGGCTTAGCGCCGCCTGTGTGGTCATAGATGCGCGTGGCAGCGACACGCTCGCTCTCGCCCATCGCTTGCGGCGCAAAGCCTTCCCAAGCCAGCCGCTCAGCCGCCACGCGATCCCAATCGGCGTGTCCGCTACCGTTGTAAACCGCTACGGTCGGGCGCTCGTGCGTGAGCGCGTTAGCAGTTGGCGGCGTGAGAAATTTGACCAGCTCAGCGCGGATTGCCTCGCGATTTGGCACCAGCACATCTGCGCCTTGTGGCGTCCGCCAGCTGGAGACTTGCTGTGGACTGATGAAATAGCTGCGCAAGGTCAGGTTATCGAGGTTGAGCGCGATTGGCAGTAAGCTGAGCAAATCGCTGAGCGTCAGGTCTGTCTTCACAACCTTAGTCAGGTCTTGCCAGAGCGCAGGCAGTTGCTCCAGCTGACCGCGCTCGCGCAGCGCTTGAAAAATGGCGCGCAGCATCGCTTGCTGACGACGGTTGCGGTCGAAGTCGCTTGTGCCATTGCGCGAGCGCACATACCACAGCGCAAAAGCGCCGTCCATGCGATGCACGCCGACTTTGAGCGTGAACGGCTGATAGTTCGCCAGCACATTCGGATTGGCACCTTCGCGCAGGCGATAATCTGTGATTGGACAGTCCACAACCATCTCGATGCCGCCAAGTCGGTCGATGATCGTCTTGAAGCCGTCAAAGTTCACCTGCGCGAAGCGGTCAATTCGGATGCCGAAGTTGTAGCGCACTGTGGCGATGAGCGTTCTGATGCCGCCGTCGTTCAGCTTGTAAAGATCGCCCCACAAGGCGGCGGTGTTGATGCGATCGTAGCCATGCTTGGGAATGTAAACGTACAGGTCGCGCGGCAATGAGAGTAGGCTGACGCTGCCGATTGTGCGATTCACGCTGACGATCACAAGCGTGTCCGTGCGGTAGTCCACTGCGTTTGGACGCCTATCGCTGCCGATCAGCAGGATGTTGAAGAGATCGTGCGCGCCGACTTCGATAGGCGGCATTGCGCCTGGCTCAGGCGTGGGCGGCGGCGGCGTATCTGTGGGCAGCGGCGTGATGCTCGGCGTGAGCGTGACGCTCGGCGTATGGCTCGGCGTGAAAGTGTGTGTCGCCGTGAAGGTCGCGCTTGGCGTGAAGGTGCGCGTGCGCGTTGGCGTGCGTGTGGCGGTTGGCGTGCGCGTTGGACTTATGGTGAAAGTCGGGCTGGCGGTGCGCGTGAAAGTCGGCGTCCAAGTTGGCGGCAGCGTCGGCAGTATGCGCGTCGGCGTCTCAGAGGCAAGCGGCGTGAGCAGCGCCGCTTGCAAGGCTGCGCTTGTACTTGCCGCTTGTGCCAGCTGTAACGCTTGTTCATCGGCATGGCGTCTCATCAGCACAGCCATGAGCAGCGCGAGCGCACTTACTGCCACAAGCACAGCAATCAAACCGATGAGGCGTCTCACGTTTACCGCTCAAAAACTCAAGGCGCGCTGAACGCAGCCTGATTATTGGTGAATTGCAAGCTCATTTTAGCATGTATCTCTGTTCGCTGCTTGCGCACCTTGCAGCGATCCCTGAAGCTGACCTATAATAATCATGAGCATTTCATGCGCGACAGGAGAGTCGACCATGCGCCCTGCCTATCGCTTGTTCATCTATCTATTCGTGTGCGCAGTCGCCTTTGCGGCGTTGCCTGTGCTGCCTGCACAGGCGCAAGGCGGCAGCCGAACCTACGTGGTGCAGCCCGGCGATACGCTCTTCAGCATTGCAGCGCGCTTTGGCGTCAGCGTTAGCGAGCTGGCTACCATCAATGGCTTCTACGATATCCATCGCCTGTTCGTCGGGCAGGTCTTGGTGCTGCCTGCATCTGCCGTTGTGCCGCGTCCTGTTGTGCCTGTGCAGCCTGTCCCACAGCCGATTCTTGTGCAGCCCGTCTTTCCGCCCGGCACCACAGTGACCACTGTCACGACCTTCACTGCCTACACTGTGCGGCGCGGCGATACACTGGCTGAGATCGCAGCGCGCTTCGGCACGACGGTCGCCGCGATCCTGAGCGCCAATCGCATCAGCAATCCGAATGTGATCTTCGTCGGGCAGCGCTTGAACATTCCGCGCACGCGCACGACCATCGTGCCTGCGCCACGAGTGACTGTGCCGCGCGGACGCACTTACGTGGTGCAGCCAGGCGATACTTTATTCCTGATTGCAGCGCGTTTTCATCGCAATGTCTACGATATTGCGCGCGCCAATGGTATCCTAAACTTGAATCACATCTTCGTCGGACAAGTTTTGACCATCCCGTAATTTTTTAGTGCGCGAGGTGCTGGGCGTTGATGGCACGTGACTCTGTTGAGCGCTTTTATTCACAAGTACCGCTTGTTTTAGGGCATCGCGGCGCCAGTTATGATGCGCCTGAGAATACAATTGCCGCCTTCACGCTGGCGCGCCAGCAAGGCGCCGATGGCGTTGAGTTAGATACCATGCTCACGCGCGACGGCGTGCCGATTGTCATCCATGATTTCACGCTCGATAAAACGACCGACGGCAGCGGCTTGGTCAAAGAACACGACCTGCGCACCATCAAGCTGTTGGACGCCGGCAGCCACTACGACTTTCAGTTCCGCGATGAGCGCGTGCCAACGCTCGATGAGGCGTTTGAAGCGCTCGGCAGAGAGCTGATCATCAATGTGGAGCTGAAGACGACCGCTTGGCGCTCAGACGGCTTAGAGCTTGCCGTCCTGAACGTGATCCGCCGCCACAACGCCGCTAACCGCGTGATCGTCTCTTCCTTCAATCCATTCGCCCTGCGCCGCTTCCGCGCCTTGGCGCCGCACATTCCAATCGGCTACCTTTACGCGCCTGATGAGCCGATCTACCTGCGCTACGGCTGGTTCATGATCGGCTTGCCGCACGAGGCGCGTCATCCGCATCACAGCTTGGTGGATGAGCAGTTCATGGCTTGGGCGCGAAACGCCAAGTATCGCGTTCACGTCTGGACAGTGGACGAGCCGCAGCGCATCCGCCAATTGCGCGATCTCGGCGTGGATGCCATCATCACCAATCGTCCGAACGTGGCGCTAGAGGCGCTCGGACGGCGTGTGCGCGCGCGATGAAGGCTAGGCGTACGCGCCTTGTTGCGCTTGGCGCGCTGATCGCATCCATCGCGGTCGGCGCCGCATTCACGGCTGACCTGGCGACGCAAGGCGCGATGTGGCGCTTTCTGTACAGCGTGACAGGCGAGCAGGCGCCGCTTGCGCAGCTGTACGCTTTTGCGGACTATCTCGGCAATTTATCGCGGCGAATGCCCGTGACCGCCGATCACGTCTCTGTGGCATACGCGGTCGCGAATCCGCTCGCCGTCAACAGCTTTTTGGAGCTTGAGCCTGAGCTTGCCAAGCGTGAGCTTCAGCTGCGGATGATCGCCGAGGCAGGCATCGGCTGGATTCGGCAGAAGTTCACGTGGCAAGACATCGAAATACGCGGACGCGGCAACTTCATTGACGATCGCAACGACCTAGACGGCGACGGCGTGCCTGATCCGATTGACGCTTGGGCAAAATATGACTCGATTGTGGACTTGGCAGAGCGCTATGGCGTGCAAATCTTGGCGCGGCTTGGCACGCCGCCTGCTTGGAGCCAGCCTGAAGGACTGCAAGGCACGTTTGCGCCGCCCGCCGATCTGCAAGACTTTGTGAATTACGCGGTAGCGGTCGCGGAGCGCTACAAAGGGCGTGTGCGGCACTTCCAAATTTGGAACGAGCCGAATCTCGCCCTTGAGTGGGGCAATCAGCCTGTTGAGCCCGAACGCTACACTGAGCTGCTCTGCCGCACGTACCGCGCGCTGAAAGCGGTCGATCCACAGATTGTGGTGGTCAGCGGCGCGCTGGCGCCGACCATCGATCTGAGCGGCTACAACCTGAGCAGCTTCGTCTTTCTAGAGCGTATGTATGCAGCAGGCGCTAAAGAGTGCTTCGACGTGCTAGGCGCGCAAGGCTACGGCTTGTTCTCAGGTCCGACGGATCGGCGCTTGCGCATCACGACCATCAGCTTTGCGCACGTGGTCTGGTTGCGCGATATGATGGTAGCGCATGGCGACGCCGCTAAGCCGATCTGGATCGGCGAGATGGCGTGGAATCCTGTGCCTGACGATCCGAATATCCGCGATCGGCTGACCTATGGACAGGTCACAGATGCGCAAGCGGCGCAATATGCTGTGGACGCCTATGAGCGCGCACGCACAGAATGGCGTTGGGTAGGCGTGATCGCCTATTGGTTCTTCAAACGTCCTGATACGAGCGAGATCGACCAGAGCTGGTATTATTTCCGCATGGTTGAACCTGATTTCACGCCGCGTCCTGTTTACTTCGCCATTCGGGAGTATGCGCGAGCGCGTTTCGGTCATGCGCGGTAGCCTGAGAGCGCATTTGGCAATCCGTTGAATCTAGAAAGGCATGGTCATGGAGCTGCAAGCGTTAGAAGGACAACAGATCGGTCAGTACAAGCTGCTGGCGTGGCTTGGCGAAGGCGCGCATGTTCACGCCTATCTGGCGCGCGCCACTGACTCAGGCGAGTATCGCGTCCTGAAACTTTTGAAGTCTAACTTGACGGGCAGCGAGGAGACTTTGGCGCGCTTCTATCGCGAGGCGCAGGCGGCGCTTGAACTCGACCATCCGAACGTGGTGAGAGTCTTCGGCTATGATCGCGAAGGCGACCTGCTCTATTTGGTTGAGGAATTTTACGAAGGCGGCAGTCTGATGGATCGGCTGAAGGCGCATCCCGGTCCGCAGCCGCTCGATTTTGTGCTGCGCACGCTCGAAGATATCGCTGAAGGCTTGGATTTCGCTCACGCGCGCGGCATTGTCCATCGCGACCTGAAGCCTGAGAACATCCTTTACAATCGCGAAGGCAGAGCGGCGCTCAGTGATCTTGGCGTGACCAAATACGCTGATGAGACGGAAGCGCGCTCGCGGCAAGGCTTGACCTTCGGCAATCCGAGCTACATGTCGCCTGAAGAATGGCAAGGCAGACCGACCGACGCGCGCACGGATATCTACGCGCTCGGCATCATCCTCTTCGAGATGCTGACAGGACAACTGCCATTTGAGCCATCTAAGACCAGCAGCATGATGTACGTGCATTTGCTGCATCTGATGGCGACGCCGATGTCCATCTTGCAGTTGCGTCCTGACCTGCCGCCTGCCGTTGAGTCAGTCATCAACAAGGCGATTGAGAAAGACCCTGCGCTGCGCTACCAGACTGCCGGCGAGCTGGCGAGCGCTTTCAAAGCAGCGCTGGCAGACGTTGTATCCGCTGTGCCTGAGCCCACTGCTCAGGCTGCGCCAACGAATCGGCGCGTCGCCCTGCCGATCTTGCTCTTGACGCTGGGCGCGGCGCTGCTCGGCTTGCTCTACTGGTGGTGGCAGACTCAGCAGGCAGCGGAAGCAGACGCCTAGACGCCACTATAGGCGCTGAAGCCGCCGTCCACAGGCACGACCACGCCTGTCACAAAGCGCGCTGCGTCGCTGGCGAGCCAAATTAGCGTACCGATCAAGTCTTCAGGCGCGCCGAAGCGTCGCATTGGCGTGTGCGCAATGATCTGCTCGCCGCGCTCAGTCAGTGCGCCGCGCTCGTCTAGCAACAAGAAGCGATTCTGCTCGCCTAAGAAAAAGCCAGGCGCAATCGCGTTCACGCGGATGCTCGGACTATGCTCGCGCGCCATATAGACGGCGAGCCATTGCGTGAAGTTGTTCAGCGCAGCTTTGGCGCTCGCATAGGCGACCACGCGCGTGAGCGGCGTGAGAGCTGCCATTGACGAGAGGTTGATGATTGCGCCGCTGCCTTGCGCTGCCATCTGCCGACCGAAGACTTGCGCCGTCAGCACGCTGCTGAGCCAATTCAGGTTGAAGACGGCGACTAAGGCTTCAGGCGGCAGGTCGAAGAATGTGCGCTGCGCAGGCGTGACAGTCGCTTGCGGCTGATTGCCGCCTGCCGCGTTCACAAGGATGTCCACGCGCTCAAAGTGCGCTATGATTTGCGCCGCTGCTTCCGCCAATTGCGCCTTGTCCAGCACATCCGTTGGCATGCCGAGCGCACGATAGCCTGAGGCGCACAGCTCAGCCGTGAGCGCCGCTATCGGCTCAGCACGGCGCGCCAAAATTGCCACGTGCGCGCCTGCCTGCGCCAATCCGCGCACAAGCGCCGCGCCGAGCGCGCCTGTGCCGCCTGTCACCACAGCAACCTTACCCGTCAGATCGAACATCGCAGCTGATCTCATACAGAATGACGAACGGCGGATAGTCCAACGTGCGCTGCACAGGACAGCGCGCCAAGAGCGCGCGCAAGGTCGCTTCTTCCTCAGGCAAGGTGCCGCCATAATAGACCACGCGCAACCTGCCTTGATAGTCGGCTAACCAAGCGGCGATCTCAGCGCGGCGGTAGCGCTTGATGCCCAGCAATTCCCATGTGCGCGGATACAGCCAGCTGCGCGCCTCAGTGAAGATCAGACGCGCATTATCCAGCAGATCAGGCGTGTAGTAAGTCATCGGCAGATAGGCGCCATCGTGCAGGTAAAGAATCGGAATGCGCTCAGGCTCAGGCAAGGCGCGTAAATCAGCCGCGATCTGACGAAACGGCGGTCTCAACAGATCAGGCGGCATGTAATGCGCCAGCAAGCCGCCAAGACAAACGAAGATCAACGCGCCGTACAGCAAGCGCGCAGGCGAGCGACGCGGCGCATAGGCGACTGCGCCTGCTAAAGCGACCACCATGAATGGCGCGATCATGCCGAAAGAGCGCTCTGAGTAGATTGGCGCACGGATTGAGACGATCAGCGCGCTGATCAGCGTACCAAAGACGGCGGTCAGGCAGAAGAGCCATGCAGCGCGCACTTCAGTCTGTTTGATGCGGCGCATATCGAGCGCGTTGACCGCCAGAAGCAGCCAAACAGCCACCACGCCTAACGGAATCAACGCCACAGGGAACACGACAGCGAAGATCAAATAGCTGACCGAGAAAACAGGCGCAAGCACGCTCGGCGGCGGAATCCAGAAGCCGCCGAACACAGCGCTGGTCTGATTGAAAAAGGTGAAGACCTGCGGCAGGTACAGCAAGGCGATCAGCAGATCGGCGCTGAGCCACTGCCGCCATTTAGCGCGCATCGGCGGATGGGCGAGCAGCCAAAGGTGCAGCGCCGCTAAGGTCAAGCCGCAAATGTAATGCGTGTAAAGGCTCACCAGCGCGCCGATCACATATAGCGACCAGCCATAGCGCTTGCCGCGCCACAGCGCCGCCAAACCGACGCCTGCCCAAGCCAGCGCAGTGAAGCTCAGCGCGTATTGGCGCGTCTCCTGCGCGTAATAGACTTGATACGGCGCGAAAACAGCGAGCGTCAAGGCGAGCGCCGCAGCGCGCCGATTGAAGAGCAGGCGCGCCAAATGGTAACAGGCGGGCAGTGCCAAAAGCGCGATCAGAACTGAGAGCATCCGCAGCGCCACAACGCTCTCGCCCGTCAGTTGTACCCATAGCCACAGCAAGGCGAAGTACAGCGGCGGATGCACGTCGCCGGCTACGCCGTTTTGAAACAAGCTGATCGGATCGAACAGGCTGACCACACGCTGTGAGAAGACTTCGTCGAACCACAGGCTGTGGATGCTCAGTCCATGGACGCGCAGCCACGCGCCGATGATCAGCAGGATGAGCAATAGACGGAGCGACCGAGGCTGTGCGCGTCGCATAGTTCATCGCCTCGCTGTGAACGCCTCTAGATGCTCCAGCAAGCCGTAAAAGCTGGCAGGCAGCGGCGGATTGTACACTTGCGGCAGCAGCGGCTGCGAAATGCCTGTGCGCTGAAAAAAACTGTAACCGATTGCCGAGTTCAGCACGTCAATTGGACTATCGAATGGCAGCTGCTTGTAGTCAGCCAGCGCACGGCGCGCTTCCTCATAGGCAGCCGAGTCACCTGAACTATGCGCGAGGTAAGCACAGCACAGCCATCGCCAACTTTCGCGCGCAGCGTCATCAGGCGGAATGCGTTCGACCTGCTGACAAGCGCGCTCAGCCTGCGCATGCTCATCGCGTTCCAACGCTAAGATCGCGTCAATCAGGAACAGCAACGCAGCGCGCTCGTTTCCGCGCACGCGCTGCCAAAGCGACTCGGCTGCTTGAAGGTCGCCGTCGCGCAGCGCGCGCACGACTGCGTCAATGGATGGTGGAATGACAACAGACTCAGCCAATGCGAGACGCAGCGGCGTCTTGCGCCACACGGGATACAACGCTGCCGAAGGTTGCGCCGCTAAAGACGCGCTGAACGCGCGCCGCGCCGCGTCTTGATCGCCAAGCTGCTCATAGTACGTGCCGAGCGCGTAGTGAAATAACCACGACTCAGGCGCAAGGTCGGCGGCGCGCTGCATGGCGCCGAGCGCAGACTCTTGTGCGCCTGCTTGCCAATACAGCGCGGCAAGATTAGCCCATGCTGCGGCGTGGTTCGGCTCTTGCCGCGTGAAGGTCTCATAGGCGGCGATGGCAGCCTGTGGCGCGATCTCGCCTTCAGCAGCCGCGACGCCTAGCACGTGACCGTGTAACAGATGATAGAGCGAGAGCTGCGGATCGATCTCAACAGCGCGCTCAAGATGCGGTAAACTCGTTTGCCAATCTTCGCCCAGAAGGCATTTTTGAAGTGCAGCAGAATACTCGTTGTTAGCAGCATTGCTCCACAAACCGCTCGCATAGAGCGTCAGCCACAGACCGAGCGCTGCGATGCCGTTCAAACGCGCGCGTTTGCCGCTCAGGCGAGTCGGCTGCGCAGGAAAGAGCGCGATGAACAGCGCGCCGAGCGTCATCAGTGCGATGATCGCAACAAAGATGGTGAAATCGGTCAAATGGCTGACTGCCATTGCGCTCAGCGACGCCGTAGCGCCGATCATCAGCAGGCGCTGTGCGCCTTGCAAGGTCTGCCACTGCTTTCGCAGCTGCACGACGAGGACGATCAGGCTGATCGTCAACGCCAACAGACCGAGCAGACCAAGCTCAGCGGCGATGTTGAAAAAGGCGCTGTGCGCGTGCGCATGAATTTGGCGCGGCGGCACCGAACTCAAACGCGCCAACTGCCTGCCGAAAGTGAACAATCCGCTGCCTGTCAGCGGCTGCTCTTGAAAGACCTGCCACGCGACGTCGTAGATGTACGTGCGCAGGTCAAGCGTGCGGCTCGGATCGCTGAGCGAGCGCACGCTCAGCGCGAGAAACGCGCCGATCAGCGCTAGGCTGGCGACGCCTGCCGCGCCGATCAGAATCTTAGCGTACGCCGAGCGCGCTTGCCATGCCGTGCGCAAGGCACGCCAACTGAGCAGCTTGTAGTGCGCCAGCAGCAACACCGTGAAAACAACACCTGCCGCGACGATGCTCAGCCAGTGACCGCGACTATAGGTCAGGAACAGAATGCCAAGCGCTACGACAAAATACGCACTGAGCGCGATGCGCTGCCAGCGCCGTTGCACAGTCAGCCAACGCGCTGCGCTCAACGGGATGACGATGACGAGATAGGCAGCCATCAG
>DAOTWB010000211.1:0-3669 GCA_034436235.1 Anaerolineae bacterium | reverse complement strand
AGCCATGCCGATTTGTATCAATGAGCGTTGTGCCTTTGCCCAAAAACGGATCGAGGATGAGCGTTGTTCGGCTGCAATCCAAGTGATCCATCAAAAAGCGCACAAGGGCAGGCGAGTAGCTTGGCGTCAGACGAAACCAACGATGAACAGGTTCTTTCTGCCCATCGAGGAATGTGACGTCGCCAATGTCCACTGTGCGGCTTGGAAAAGAAACTGTCTGATGGTAAGTCTTAGTTGTTACTTCGAACAAGTGAAGCTGCGTTGCTGCCAAATTTAACTCCTTCGATGAGATAGGCTGGCGCTTTCACATTGTAGCACAAATGGTCTTTTCCGCGAAAGTCTTGAGCGCGCGCAAAAGACGATCACAGGCGAGAGACACTGCTCGCCTGTGATTTTTTTGAAGCTGTTTGCGCCGCGCTAGGCTTGCTTCGCGCCGACTTGCTCCAGATACCACGCCACAGTCTCGCGCAGACCGTCGCGGAAGGACGTTTGCGCGCTGAAGCCGAACGCCTCGCGCGCGCGCGATACATCCAGCTGACGGCGCGGCTGACCGTTCGGCTTGCTCGTATCGTAGCGAAACTCGCCCTTGAAGCCGATCAGCTCCGCGATCAGCGTCGCCAAGTCGCGAATGGAAATTTCCATGCCGCTGCCCAAATTGACAGGCTCAGCGCTGTTGTAATGCTCGGCTGCCAGCAGAATGCCTTCAGCAGCATCTTTCACGTACAAAAACTCGCGCGTTGGCGTGCCATCGCCCCAGATTTCGACGTACGGCTCGCCATTTTGCTTGGCAGCCAAACACTTGCGAATGAGCGCTGGAATCACGTGCGATGTCTCAGGATCGAAGTTGTCGCCCGGTCCGTACAAATTGGTCGGCATCAGGTGAATGCTGTTATAGCCATATTCTTGCCGATACGCCTGCCCTTGCACCAAGAGCATCTTTTTCGCCAAGCCATATGGCGCGTTGGTCTCCTCAGGATAGCCGTTCCACAGGTCGTCTTCGCGGAACGGCACAGGCGTGTACTTCGGATAAGCGCAAATTGTGCCAATGCCGACGAATTTCGGCACATTGGCGCGCCGCGCGTATTCCAACATCAAGGTGCCCATCATCAGGCTGTTGTAGAAAAAGCTGCCCGGATGCTTACGATTCGCGCCAATGCCGCCAACCGACGCCGCCAAGTGAATGACCATTGTCGCCGTCACGTCCTGATACAAGCGCTGCACATCCGCCTCGTGCCGCAGGTCGTACGCAGCGCTGCGCACCACGAAAACGCGCTTCGCGCCGCGCGCGTGCAACGCGCTCACCACGTGCCTGCCCAAAAAGCCTGCGCCGCCTGTCACAATCACCGATTGCTCAGCCCAAAAGGCTGGATCGCTTCTCATAAAATCGCACCTGCTGTGTTGATGAAGTGACCGAGAGTATAGCGCGCGCGGCGCAGCAAACGCCAGAGCAGACGGCAGGCGATGCACAGCGCTCAGCATCAGCCTGCCGCGATGTACAGCGCGCTACTCAGCCGCGATGCTGCGGCGCGTCGCCGCTTCCATGATGGCGAGCAAGCGTGGCAGCATATCCACTGGACGCGGATGAATGCCTTCCATCAGCAGCGCGCCTTCGAAGAGCTGCTCGATCACCTGCTCTGCCAGCGGCTCATCAGGCATGGCGCTCAGATTGCGGATGAGCGGATGGCGCGGATTGATCTCTAAGATGCGCGTTGGCAGTTTGAAGTCCTTATCCAGCAAGCGGTAGACGCGCTCCATATCCGCGCCGAAGCCTTGATCAGGCGCGACCAAGCGTACGGCATTCTCGCGCAGCAGGTCGGTTGTGCGCACGTCTTGCACGCGCTCGCCAAGCACGCGCTTGAAGCGCGCTATGAGCGTCTCTTGAGCTTCGGCAGGCAGTGCATCGGCAAGCTGCGTCTCATCTTCAGCGCCGGCGGGCAGCTTCAGATCGGCGTCCGCGCCGTTGTGCAGTTTCCTCTCTTCGAAGATGCCAATCGCGTTCACAAGGAAGCTATCCATCGTATCGGTCAGCAGCAGCACGTCCACTTTGCGCGCGCGGAAGACGTCCAAATGCGGACTGCGCAAGATAGATTGCGGATCGTCGCCGAACAAATAATAAATATGCTCTTGACCGGCGACCATCTCTGAGACGTATTGGCGCAAGCTGATCAGCTGCTCAGGATGATGCAAGGTGCGGAAGCGCAGCAGCGGCAACAGACGCTCGCGATTGGCTGCATCGGTGATCGCGCCTTCTTTCATCAAGCGTCCGAACTCTCGCCAGAAGGTCAGGTAACGCTCAGGCGACTTCTCAGCGAGCGACTCAAGCTCGCTCAACACGCGGCTGGTGATGGTCTGCTTCAGGCGTTGCATCAGGCGATTGGATTGCACGGTCTCGCGCGAGATGTTGAGCGGCAAATCCTCAGAGTCGATCACGCCTTCCACAAAGCGCATCCATTCAGGCAGCAGCTCTTTAGCGTGGTCTTGGATCAGCACTTTGCGCGCATACAAGCGCAGCTTGCCTTGTCCTTCGCCGACCAAAATGCCGCGATCCAGCTTGGCAGGCACAAACAGCAGCGCATAGAACTGCACAGGCGCGTCCGCCACTTGGTGAATGGTCAGCGTTGGCGGATTGGTGTCGAAGGTGAGCTGCTTGAAGAATTCTTGATATTCGCGCGCTTCGACGTCGCGCGGCGTGCGCCGCCACAGCGCCGTTTGCGCATTGACCACTTTATCGCCTAGATAGATTGGAAACGGAATGTAGTTTGAGTGCGTGGTGATGATGCGCTTCAAGACTTGCTCGTTCAGCAGCTCGGCAGCATCTTCCTTGACGTAGATCGTGATCTGCGTGCCGCGCTCAGCGCGCTCAGCAGGTGCGACCGTGTATTCAGTGCCGCCGCTGCTCGTCCACAAGACGGCTTGGTCATTCGGACGGAATGAGCGCGAAAGCACCTCAACTTTTTCGGCGACCATGAAGACTGAGTAGAAGCCGACGCCGAATTGACCGATGATCTCAGTTGAGGATTGCGCGCCGCGCTCTTGCATCGCCTTGATGAACGCCATGGCGCCGCTGTGCGCAATTGTGCCGAGATTTTCCACGATCTCATCGCGATTCATGCCGATGCCAGTGTCAGTGACGATCAGTTTGCGCGCTTCAGGATCGAACGCGATCCGAATGGCAAGCTCAGCCTCAGGATCGAGTATCTCAGCGTTAGTCAGCTGCTCAAAGCGCAGCCGATTGAGCGCATCTGAGGCATTCGAGATCAGCTCGCGCAGGAAAATCTCGCGATCCGTGTAGAGCGCGTGGATCAAAATGTGCAAAAGCTGCTGAATCTCAGCGCGAAACTCGTAGGTCTGAGCTGTTGGTGCAGTCATAGAAGATACCTCATCCTGAATTTGGTCAATCTAGGGCGAGTCTAGCAAGTCTATGCAAGAATCGCGCAAGAATTGCTGCGCGCACGTGCTGCCGCGTAAAGAAAACTTCACGAGTGCTTGAATTTTCGTACATCTCTTTTGAGGCACACGTTCGGTTGCTATATAAGCAAGCAAAGTTGGTTTACGCTTTTTCTACCGCGCTCTAAACCAACTTGTTATGTCCTTGAAACGGCGCGCAGATGCGGTCAATCGTGTAAACTATGCTAGAGTGCTGATCAGGCAAGGAGTGAGACATCGAAA
>DAOTWB010000210.1:0-6739 GCA_034436235.1 Anaerolineae bacterium | reverse complement strand
CCTGTTGAAGAGACTACGCGCGCAAACTTGCCGCCATCATCAATGCGGAAAATTTGCACGTGATCGAAGCCGAAACGCTCTTTGACTTGATTCACGATCAAATCGAAGAGTTCATCAAGGCGCAAGGTGCTGGCGGCAAGCTGCGCGATCTCAGCGCTCAGCGCCAATTGGCGCGCACGGCGTGTGGTCTGCTCAAACAGGTTGCGCCGCTCCATGCCGATGCCGATCAGGTCCGAGATGGATGTGAAGACGCGCATTTCGCGCTCGGTCACGCGCCAAACGTCATCGGCATTCATCAGCAACGCGCCAAGCGGCGCGCGATTGGCGCCGAAGAGCGGGAAGGCGACGAGCGCACGCGCGCCGAACATGAGTTCAACCGACTCAGTGTCTAGCGTGAACTCGTCCATATAGGCGTGTGGCGCGTAAATGTCTTCGATCCACGTTGGCTCAGGGCGCTTGACGATATCCCAGATCGGAAATTGTTCGGAAGTGAAGCGCACGCCTGTCAGATCGTACTCATCTTGATCGCGATGCCAGAAAGCGATAACCTCGACGGCAGCGTTGCGATCATCCCAGTCGCCGTCCACCAAACGCAAGGTCGCCACGCTCCTGATGAAAGGCGGCGTCGCAAAGTCAACAATAGCCTGCACTTCATCTTGCGGCGAAGCGGCGTTCGCGATGGCGCGGCTCGCCTGATACAGAATCGCCGTCTCTTCCAGCGAGTCCTGCGTCTGCTGCACCAACACGAAGTTATCGAGCGAGATCGCCGCTTGGTCAGCCAGCAAAGTCAGCAGTTGCTGCTCAGTGCGCGTGAACGGATGCGGCTCATCGTAGGTGACGATCAAGCGACCTTTGACTTGACCTTTGACGGACATCGGTACGGCGGCTTGCGCACGAAACGCGCCAAGATAGAGCAGCGGCTGGATGCGATCCAGCAAGTTTGGATCGGCATCGCGCACGTCCTGAATGAAGTACGGCGGCAGATCGAGCAGTTCCCAGTCGCCTTGCATCAAAGGCTTATCCACTTGCACGGCGTGTGAGCCTGGATCGTCAGCGCGCCATGCCAGCACCCAGTCAATGCGCTGCTCGCTCTCGCGCATTCGCAAGAGCAGCACATCAATGCGGCTGGGCGCGAGTTTGATCAGCTCATCGCGCAAGGCGGCGACGGTCGCTTCAATCGAGTCGGCTTGGCGGATGCTCAAGCTGGCTTCAAAGAGCCGAGTCGTGGTCTGCAAAGCCTGCGCCGTCTCTTGGGCGAGCCGTGCGCTCTCACAGGCGACCGCTGTTTGGTCGGTCAGGTTGCCGAGCGTGCGGCGCTCTTCAGAGGTGAAAGGACGATAGGTATCGAAGCCAATGCATAGCCAGCCGACGATCCGATTGCGCGCGCGCATCGGGAAAATGCTGATGGAGACAATGCCGAGCGCCTGAACTTGCGGATCGTCGCCAAACTCAGGATTGTCACGGATATCGGTATCCACAAAAGTCTCTTCAGTGAACAAGGCGCGCGGCAACGGCAGTGGCATGTCAACAATATCTACTGTGATGCCATCCGGCGATTGCCACGCCGTGTAGATCGGCGCGAACTGCCCTTCTTGGTTGAAGATGACGTAGAAATGGCTCGGCAAGAATTGCCCGATGACGTGGCGACCGATCACGTTCAAGATGCCGTAAATCTCATTTTCAGCGGCGATGTCGCGGCTGACCTCGTACAGGCTGGTCGTCTCGCGCAGGCTCTCTTGCAGCACGTATTCCAGCTCGCGCAGCTCAGTCACATCTTGGTAAACTGCCACAGCGCCGACGATCTCGCCGCCGCGCACCAGCGGCACGGCGTCCACCAGCAAGTCAATCCGACCGCCTTCGCCGTCCACGAGCGTCATATCTTCAGCGCGCACAGGCTCGCCTTCTTGCAAGGCGCGGAAGACAGGTTGCTCATCGCTGAGAAAGGCGAGACCTGTGCTGGTGTGAATTGCCTCAAACGGCTGCAGATTATCCAAGCCGAGCAGCTCGCGCGCGCGTTGATTGGTCAGCACAGGCTGACGAGTGAGCGCATCCACCACGATGACGCCTGTCGGCAGCGAGTTCAAAATCTGCTGCAGGCTCTCGCGCTCGTTCTGAACGGCGTCGAATAGGCGTCGGTTCTCAAGAGCAACTGCGATCTGACTGGCGAGCGTCAAACTGAGCTGACGGTCGCGCTCATCTATGTCCGATTGTGCAACAGAGCGTCCTAGCAACAACACGGCGTCCGTGCGATTGCCCGTCTTGATCGGCACGACGATGTGCTTGCCAAACGCCTCAGCCAATTCCATGTCAAGGCGTTTGAGCGCGCTGTGCGCGTGCGGCTCGTTCACGATGATGATCTGACCGCCGCGCAGCACTTCTGTGATGGCATTCTGCGTGCCTTCGAGCGAGACTTCGGTCATCTCCTGCAAAGGTGAGCCTTTCGGGAAGCGCGCCGCTATGCGATCTGCCACCACGCCTGTCAGCGTCAAGCGCACGCTGCCGAACCACCAGCGGTCGAAGTTGGCGGCGAGCGCCACGCGCTCGATCAGGTCGCTGATGCCTGTCTCGAAGTCCGTGCCGATCTGACTGGCGACTTGCGCTGCCTCAGCCAACACACGGTTGCTGCGCGCTTCGCTCTGCGCTTCGTTGAACAGATATTGGTTCTCAAGGCTGATGGAGACTTGGTCGGCGAGCGCGTCAGCGTATTGCACGAACGTGGCAGGGAAGGCGCGGGCGCGTCCGCTGTGGAAGATCAAGACGCCAAACCAACGCGCAGCCGTCGCAAGCGACGTGATAAGGACGCTCTGCATGCGCGCCGCAGCGTAGATATCGCGCAACGTCTCATGCTCGCGCAGATCGTCGCGCAAGTTCGCTATGTAGGCAGTGCGCGCCTTGGGCAGCCATGTTTCGGGCAGCAGCTCGCGCGGCACGCGCTGCGCAGGTGGATGGAAAGTGCCGCGCGCGCGTTCCCAGATGTAAGCGTACTCTAGGACGGCGGTATCGTGGCTTGGCACAGGATATGCCAACAGGAAGATCAAGCAATCCAGTTGCTCAAAGGATGTGAAGTTATCCGCCACAGCTTGGTAGAGCCGCTCGATCTGACCGACGCCGCTGAGCGTGCGGCTCGCCTGATAGAGCCGTTCCACGCGCTCAAGCGCATCTTGCGTCCGCTCGACAAGCCGCGTGTTCTCCAAGACGAGCGCCACACGATCTGCCACCGCTTGGATGATGGCGCGCTCTTCGGTTGAGAGCGGCAGCTCAGGATTCTCTTGGACGCGCAAATTGCCCACCACTTCGCCGCGCACTTGAATAGGCGCTTCGATGATCTGCGCGTTCGGCTCGGCAGGCGACGGATCGCCGTTAGCAGGCGCGACAGTCAGCAGGTCGTAAGTGTAGCTGAGCTTCTCCGCGCCGCGCTCAGCCAGATATTCGCGCCAGCTGGCGCGCGTCAACTGACGGTTGAGATCGGCGATCTGAGCGGCGCGCTGCGCTTGCTCAGCCAGCAAGCGTGCGTTGTCAATGGCGATGGCGAGCTGATCGCACAACAGTTGGAAAATTTGCACGTCTTCTTGGTCGAAAGCGTTCGGCTCAATGCTCTGCACGTCCAAGCAACCGATCAGCTTATCGCCAACTTGCAGCGGCACTGCCATCTCAGAGCGCGTGAGCGGCAAGAGCGGATTGAAGCGATGCGGCACTTCAGATTGTTGCGTATCCAGCGTGATGAACGTGCGCCGCTGCGCGGTAGCTTGTCCGACGACCGAGTTAGAGCCAAGCGCCAGTTTGTGCTTGCGCGCTAGTAGCTCGCGTCCTGCTTCGCCTGTGCTGATAGCCAAGACGGCGTATTCGTTCGCGTCATCCACGAGGAAGATTTGCGCGTGATAGAAGTTGAAGCGGTCGCGAATGGCGTCCACGGTGTATTGAAGCAGCTGATCGATGTCGCGCAGGCGCGTCGCTTCGCGACCGATCTCAGCGGCGATCTCAAGGTTGCGCGTGCGCTCGCGCACACGGCTCTCAAGCGTGCTGAGCGTCTCGTTGAGCCGCGCTGAGAGACGGTTGAGCGCCTGAGCCAACTGTCCGATCTCATCTTGGCTGCGCACATCTATGCGGATGTTGAAATCGCCTTGCGCCATCAGCTGCGCTGAGCGGCTCAAGCGGCGCAGCGGACGCACAATGCCTTGCACCACAGCGCCGAAGATCAACAGTGTGGCTGCGAATAGAAGTCCTGTGCGCAGCACAAGGTCGCGAGCCAGATTGAGCAGGTTCGTCAACTCGGCTTCCTGACCGATCTTGCTGATGACTACCAGCCATCGGCTGTTGACGATATTAGCATTGGCAGGCGTGCTGATGTTGAAGGTCAGATAGCTGCGCTCACCGATCTCTATCAGCTGTTGCGTACCTGCCTCAAAAACCTGAGGCGGCAGATCAGGCGCTTGGAAACTCGGGCTGCCGATGAGACTCACAGGCGTCTCGGCAGTGCGGCTTGCCACACCGATCAAGTTGCCGCGTTGATCGAGCAGCGCAGTGGTGAACTCGAAGATCGTGTTGCGATTAGGCTGCAAGATTTCGGTCAGGCTGATCTCAGGGCGCAGATCGCCGATCAGCGCGCCGACCAAAATGTTGCCGCTGTAGATCGGCGTGCCGATCTGGAAGGAAATCCGCGTGCTGCCGCCGCGCGCCACAGCTGCTTGGCGCAACACATAATCTGAGATGTAGTATTGTCCTTCAGGCAGCGTTAAGATTTCGTTTAAGTAGGTCTGTCCGCGCTCGGTGGGCGGCGGATCGGTCAGGAAGAAGAAGGGCGAGACGCCTGTGCCAACGCTGGTCAGGCGCACGTTCACAATCTGATCGCCGTTCACTCTGACAAAGCGCACATTGGCGAAAGGCGCTGTTGTGACTGAGAGTGTATTCGCCACGCGCGATGAGAAGACAATGCGCTGCGAATTGAGACGCGCCGTGTCGTTTGTGGCGAGCAGGCGCGCTAGCTCTGCCAGCTCAGGGCTGGCAGCGAGTTCGCTCAGCGCGCTTTTGGCAGTGCTGAAGAACTGCTCAAAGCGTGCTGCGATACGCTCTTGTTCCGCGTTGAAGCCAAGCCGTACGTTATCGCGCACAAAGTTATTGAGCGCAGGCGCCGCCACAAAAGCGAAAATCAATAGAATCGTCATGAAGACCGCCGCAAGCGGCAAGAGCAGCTTGGCGGCTACCGAGAGACGCTGCCAAAAGCGCAGCGGATTGAAACTTGGCGTCGCGTTCATTCTAACTTCCTCTCATAGCGCTCTTCCGACTCTTGATCAGGCTCGAGCAGCGCCTGCGCGTTGAGCTGAATGAAAGCCTGCGGCAAGCGCAACGCCTGCCCTAGCTCGCGGACGGCGACCTGTAGCACTTGCTCAACGCTCGTCTGGCGATTCAGGCGGTCGGAGATGGTGTTGACGAGGCGCTCGCGCTCGGCTAGCCGCTGCGATTGCTCGATCAGACGTGCGTTATCGGCGCTCACGGCAAGGCGCGCTGCCAGCTCGTGCGCCAAAAGACGCATATTCTCATTGTAGGCGGCGCGCGGCACTGTCCATTCAACGGCACCGAAGCGCTGCTCGCGGAGCTGCACAGGCACAGCGAAAGTGACTGTCTCTTCGTCGATCCGCTCTTGCAATTTGCCCGAATAGTAAGCGCGCAGCTGCAATTCGCTCCATTGCATATCGTGTTCAGGCGCTGTGAAGCCGCGGCGCGGCATAGCGCGCCGACGCGCCACTTCGTAGCCGCGCCACGCCTCGCCCAGCATGCGCCGATTCAAATTTTCAATCTCGGCAAGGCGCGCCTGTGATTCTTCGAGGAGCTGCGCGTTAGTGATGACCACTGCGATCTGATCGGCGACGGCTTGGAAGAGCGCGATCTCGGCATCGCCAAAGGTCTCAGCGCGGTTGCTGTGCAGGTCTAGCACGCCAAACAGACCTTCGCGCATGCGTAAGGGCAAGGCAAGCTCGGCGCGCGTGCGCGATAACAGCTCGTTAGGCGTGCCTTCGTCGAACAACTCAAGCACTGCTTGTCCGCTCTGAGCGGCACGTCCGATCACAGTACGTTGTGAGACGCCGACGCGGTAGCCGCGCGGCAAAGGCGAATCGCCGTGCTGCGCCTTTGCCACGCGCAGCGCAAGCGTCTGAGAAGGCACGTCGAGCGAGAAGACATGCACATGGTCAATTTCAGCGAAGGTTCGGCAGAGCAATTCAGCCACGTGCTGCAGCAGGCTCTCAGTGTCGCGTAGATTGAAGAGCGTCTGCCCAATAGCGCGCGTCAGCTCAACTTCGCGCGCGCGCTGCGCAAGGCGATTTTCGAGCGCTTGCGCGTCCTGCCGCGAGAGACTGCCCAGCGCAGGCAAGGCTGAGGCGAGCGCTCCGATCTCGTCAGTTTGTTTGATGGGCAGTTCAGGGATGCTGCGTCCCTGCGATGCCTTTTGCGCCGCTTGGCTGACGAGGCGCATCGGACGCGCCACAGACCAATCCAGATAAAGCGCGAGAAGCGCTACAATGCCTAGCGCTGCCAAGCCTAGCAAGCCGAACTCGACCAGAAAACGCCCTGCTTCATCAGCGCGCGCTGCCAGCAACACTTGCACCTCGGCTACCAAGACGCGATCCATGCCGCGCACTGGCACAGCAAAGCCGCGCACAAGGCGATTGGTGACAGGGCTGATGTAGTTGGTCGGCTCTGTGAACGTTTGAGAGACCAGACGCTGGGCGCGCGCGCGCTGATC
>DAOTWB010000209.1:0-2735 GCA_034436235.1 Anaerolineae bacterium | reverse complement strand
CGGTCGGCTCAGGTGTAGGACTTACTTCAGCTGTCGTCTCAGCTGTTGGTTCAGTGATTGGCTCGGCTGGTCTGCGGACGAACGAGAGCGGCAGATAGTAGACGTCAGAGGTTGGATCGTTCTCAAGTGTGACGTTGCGTGCGATGAAGACGAGTCCTTCGCCATTGCGCGCAATCGAGAGCATCGCCTGATCTGCCAAAGGCGGCTGATTGCGCCAGAAGCTGCTCAGCTCTTGCGGCTGCGAGCCGTTCAAATTGGCGATGCGGAACAATAGCTGCGGTCGTGCGCCGCTGACCAAGCGCGCATAGGCGAAGCGCCGTCCATCAGGGATGAAGCGTCCATAATCGCCGCGCTCGCGTCCTGTGAGCGGCGTCATCTGACCAGTGATGAGGTCATATAGAAAAAGCGGCAAGTATCCATCGCGCGTGAGCGGCGTGCCATACTGCACGATTAAACGTCCTGTGAGCGTGAAGGGCAAGCTGGGCAGCGGCGTAGGCGACGGTCCGCCGCGCGGCGTAGGCGGCGGCGAAGGCGTCCATGTGGGCGGCAATTGGCGGGCGAGGCGCGTGCCTTCCGCGTTCGCCGTCTGTGTGACGAGCGCAGCAGCAGCGACTGCTGTGGCTGTTTGCAGGCTATCGTCAGGCGTCGCCGTGGCAATGGCTGCCACTGTGGGCAGTGGCGGCTCACTACTGCCGCCTAGCAAGACGATCACCAAGACCAATAAAATCACAACAACAGCGCCGACGATGGCAACTGTGCGGACGAGCGCGCTTTTGTCTTGCGCCGAATCTGACTGACTGAACGGCGAGCTGACCGCGCTGAAGCTGATCTGATCCAGCATCTGTCGCGCCTTCTCGTTATCAGGATTGATGACGACGACGTTGCCTAGGCAGGTGCGGCGCTCTTCGAGCGTCTCGGCGACCGAAGCCAGCCAGAACCAGCCGCGCTCGTTGTATTGATCGAGCGCTACCACCTCGCGCAATTTGGCGCGCGCTGTCTCTTTATCGCCTGCGCGCGCAGCGGCGATGCCCTCGCGCAGCAGTTGTTCAACCTTTGGATCGGACGATCCTGTGGAAGATGTTGTCATGTGTTCGGATGCTCCTTTTGCGCGCTCAAGGCTTCACTTTAGGTGCATAAGTGTTCTCAGGGAAGTTCGTGATCTGCGTGACGTTGCCGCCGTCAGGCGTCATACTGAACAGGTTCAGCACGCCGCCGTTGCGTGTTGAGCTGAAGAAAATGTAGCGTCCATCAGGCGACCATGATGGATCGCGATTCTCCGCGTTGCCATCGCCAAAGGTGAGCTGCCGTTTGCCGCTGCCATCAGCGCGCATCACAAAAATGCGCGAGCCGCGCCCTTGTGATGATGCATAGGCGATGAACTGTCCATCAGGAGACCAGGCAGGCGCAAAATTCTGCCCGCTGTTGGTCAGTTGCACGGTCGCATCGCGCCCTTCGCGAGTCAGATCGCGCACGAAAATCTGTAACGAGCCGCCGCGTCCGCTCGGATCAGCCGCATAGGCGATCTTCGTCCCATCAGGCGACCAAACAGGATCGGTCTCGATGCCGCGTCCATCTGTGATGCGCTGCACAGCAGGCTCGCCAAAGCGATAGATGAAAATATCATCCACCTGCACATCATCTGAGGAGAAAGCGATCGCTCGTCCATCGGGCGACCAAGCGACGGCGCGCGCGCGTGTGTTAGGCATCTCCAGCGCCATTTGTGCCTCGCTGCCGTCAGCATTCGCTATGAAAATCTGCTCGCGACCGTCCACGAGCGTCGTGTACGCAATGCGCGTGCCTTCAGGCGACCACGCAGGGAAAGTGAAAGGCGTGCCTTCAGGCGTCAGACGCCGCACATCGCTGCCATCGCCGCGGCTGCTGAACAGCGCAGGCAGACCGTCCACTTCGCGCACGAAGAGCAGCCTGTACGTGCTGAGCGGCGGCAGAGTCGGCAATGGCGTCTCAGTCGGCGGCAAAGTCGGCGTGACGGACGGCGTCCAAGTCGGCGGCGCGCCGAGCGGATTCGGCACGACGGTCACGATGACAATTGGCGGAGTCGCCGTAGGCGACGGCGTGACGGTCTGCGCGAGCGCAACTGTGGTAGGCGACGGCGTGGCAGTGCCGATGATCGCCTCAGGATTGCTCAGCACGAACAAGCCTGCCGCTATTGCCAAGACAGAGATTGCAATGATGATGAGAAGCGGATTCAATCCCGCGCTCTGGCGCTGACTGCGCCATGCCTCAGCGGTGCCGGGCGTCGTCTTGCCAGCAGGTTTAGCGGGCGGTTTGATAGGCGGCTGAGCAGGCGCGTGCGGCACCGCGCTGACGCTTGGCGCCCTGAGCGAAGCCGAAGACGGCGGCGAAGGCTTGAGCGCCTCTAACGCGCGGCGCGCCTCGTTATTGTTAGGATCGATGTCTAGGACGTTCTCGTAGCAAATGCGCCGCTCGCGCGGCGTATCCACCACGCGCGCCAAGAGCAACCATGCCTGCACGTTGTTGTCGTCAATTGTCAGCGCGTCTTCCAACAGTTTGCGCGCTTCAGGTCTATTGCCTGTTGCAACTGCCTTGCGCGCTTCGCTGAGCAATCGGCTGAGTTCTTCGCTTGCCACGTTGCGTCTCTCCGATCAGCCTGAGATGATGTACGCCAAGATGCCAACGACGATCACGGCGATCACTAAACCGATGATCAAGCGCACGCCGAACATCATCGAGGCGCGCTCGCTGCGCTCAACAGC
>DAOTWB010000208.1:0-8163 GCA_034436235.1 Anaerolineae bacterium | reverse complement strand
ATTCGCAACGAAATTCCGCTTGTGCAGCGCGTGACCATCCATACAGAGCCTGCTTAAGGCGCGAGGATCACGCGCACTTCGCACGGCGGCGGAAAATTGCCCGTCTTGTCCACCACAGTCAGGCGCAACCAGTAGAGGCCGCTCGGCAAGAGCGCCGTGTTGAAGGTTGCCAACACACCGCCTTCCACAGGCGTGGAGCGCGTGACGATGTTCTGCCATAGGTCGCTGCCATCGGCGCGAATTTCGATCTTGTAGAACTGAAAGTCCTCGTGTTGCGCTGTGCCGATGATAGCGAATGTGCCGCGCAGCGCGCCATCAGGCGCTATGTTGACTATGCGCCGCAGCGGATCGTCGCAGTTGCGGATGTTGACGCCGAGCAGCGCCATAGCGGTCGGCGCGCTGAGCGGACGCGGCACGTAGATCACTGTGCCGACCACAAGTCGCGATGGGTCGCTGATGCAATTGGCGCGCGCCAGCTCGGCAAGGCTGATCTGAGCGCGACGCGCGAGGCTGAAGAGCGTCTCGCCTGCTTGGACTGTGTAAGGCGTCCAGTCGCGGCGCGGCACGCAAGGCGGCTCGGTGAGCGCAGCGGCGCTGAGCGGCGTCGCAGTCGGCGCGAGCAGCTCAGGCGGCACTGTCGGCACGAAAAGCGTCGGCGTCGGCGTCAGAGACGGCGTGAAGGTTGCGCTTGGCGTGAAAGTGCGCGTGAACGTGGCAGTCAAAGTCGGCGTCAGCGTAGGCGTCGCGCTGGCAGTCGCAGTTGGCGTGTGCGTGACGGTCAAAGTCGGCGTGTGCGTTGCGGTTCGTGTGCGCGTCAGAGTCAAGGTCAGCGTCAAAGTTGGCGCTTGCGTCAGCGTAGGTGTCGCTGTGAAAGTCATCGTGAGCGTATGCGTGACAGTCGGCGCTGGCGTGGACGTATGCGTCACTGTGGCAGTCAAAATCGGCGCGGCGCCGGCAGTCGCAGTGTGTGTCGGCGTGCCTGACGGCTTGTCTGTAGCGCGCGGCGTCTCAGTCGCAGGCGCAGCGGTAACAGTCGGCAGGTCAGTCAGTGTGACGCTCAAGGCAACAGGCGTGGCGCTATCGGCTTGCGCGGCTTGAGTCAAGACGGCGTCAGCGCGCTGACTGAGCGTCAGCACTAAGCCGAAGACGAGCGCTAGTGCTAAAATGCCGATGGCAACTAGCGCGACCAGCAGCTCGCTGCCTGTGTCACGGCGCATGAGCTTCGCCTGCCTTCAGCGGCTGCACTGGCAGCGCTAACGTGAACGTGCTGGACTTGCCGCGCTCAGATTCGAACCACAGATAGCCTTGATGCGCTTCAGCCAACGCGCGCGCAATAGAAAGACCGACGCCGGTATCGCCCAAGCCGGGGATGAGCGGCGTATCTGCGCGGAACAGGCGATTGAAGACGCGCGCTTGTTCTTCGAGCGGCACGCCGCCGCCGAAATCGCGCACGCTGATCACGACCATCTCAGCAGGTTTAGCAGGCGGCTTGCCGTTCAAAGTTGGCGGACGGAAAGCGCGGTCGTGTTGCGCGGTCAGCAGCACTTCGCCGTCATCGGGCGAGGCGCGGTAAGCGTTCGAGAGCAGCTCGACCAACACTTGTTGCAGCGCGCTGCGGTCGCCGCTGATCGGCGGCAAGCTATCGGGCAGGTTCAGGCGCAGCGTGATGCCTTTTTCCAAAAATTGCGTCTGCGTGGCAGTGATCGCGTCATCAATCACTTCGCTCAGATCGAGCTGTGCCATGTGCAATTTGACTTGTCCGCTATCAATGGCGACCACGCGCACGAATTCTTCGATCAACGTGGCAAGGCGCTCGCTGTTGGATTTGACGCGCAGCAAGAACTGCCGTTGCAAATCGCCCAGCAAGCCGACCGACTCGTTGAGCAGCAGATCGACGTATGCCGTGATCGCGCCGAGCGGCGTGCGCAGCTCTTGCGCCATGCTCAATAGCACTTCGAGCGTCTCGGCATGTGCGGCGATGTTCGGCGCTTGGCTGGCGGCGCTGAGCTTGCGGCGCGCGTCGTCCAGCTGCTCGCGCAGGCGCTGAATCTGACTCTGAGCGCGCAAGAGCTGATGTTCTAGCTCGCTGCGCTCTTCGGTCAGGTCGTCAATCATGGTCTTGAGCGTGCCAATGCCTTCCGCGCCGAGCTGCTGCAGCACTTCGCGATTGCCTTCCACACGCGCCAAGAGCTGATCGCGCTCACTTTGCAAGGCTGCGCGTCCAGCGGCGAGCTTATCGCGCTCGCTGAGCAGCGCAGCCATCTCTTCTTTCAGCTTGTCACGCTCAGCGGCGGCGCGTTTGTAGTTGTGAATGGCTGCCTCAAGGTCTTGCTGCAAAGCAGACATCTCGGCGACCATGCGCGTGCGCAGCGCTTCCCATTGCTCGCGTTCGCTCTGCGTCGCCTCGCGATCCTGGCGCAACGAGTCGCGTTGGCGCGCCAGCGCTTCGCGGTCGCCTGCCAAGCGGCGCAATTCGTTCTCCAGCGCGGCGATCTTCGCTTCGCGTTCGTCAGCAGCTGCGATCAGGTCGCGCACGCGCTGCAATTCAGCGCGCAAAGTATCGCGTTCTTGCGCAGCGCGCTCAGCTTGCGCTTTGTAGCGGCTGCGCTCGTCGGTCAGGTTGGCTAAGGTCGTGATCAAGGCGCTCGGTCCGCCTTCAATGCCGAGCGCGCGCAGCTGCGCTTCCACGTCGGTCAGTTGCGCACGCAATTGATCGCGCTCAGCTTCAAGGCGTGCACGTTCTTCGCTCTGGCGAACCAAGAGATCGCGCAGCATGGCAGGCGCTGTGTTGCCGCCTTTGCGAATTTCAATGAGCTGCTGCTCAAGCAGCGCTTTCTGCGCCAGCAGATCGTCGCGCTCTTGCTGCAAGACGCGCACCAGCGTGCGCAGCATTTCGTCATCGCTGCCGCTGGCGCTCGCCAACTGAGTCTGCGCTTCTTGCAGCGCCTGCACCAGCTGCTCGCGCTCCGCTTCAAGGCGGCGCCGCTCAGACGCCATTTTCTCAATGCGCTGTGAGATCGAGAGTCCTTCAGGATCGTCCGCCACGATCTCAGCGATGCGGCTGCGCTCGTAATCCAGCTCGATCTGTAGGTCGCGGACGAGCGCGCTCAGCTCGTTGATCTGGCTGCGCGCCAATTCAAGGCTCGCCTGCATCTCGGCGCGCACAGCAGCCGTGTTGCTGATCGGCTGATCGGCTGACTCGGCATCCGCTAGGACGGCTTGCGCCGCGCTGCGCTGCGCTTCCAAGCGCGTGCGCTGCGCCGTGCGGCTGATCAGCAGCAAACGCGCCGCCGCCGGCGCGACGCTCTCCAGCAAACGCCGCTCGCTCTCGCGCAGATTGCGTTGCGTGTACGGCAGCGCGATCACCAACACGCCGACCACGTCGCCTTCGCGCGTCAACGGCTGAAAGTAGACCGGTCCAATCTTCTGAATATCGAGCCGCGTGTACAAGTCGACCATCTCGTTCAGATTTTGGTCTACCGATAAACTCTTCTGCAGCCGCGACATGAGCGCTTCTTGCAAAGTCGGCTGTTCGTCCAGCTTGAATGCCATCGCGGCGATGGCGCGCTGCTGCACCACGTCAAAAGCGGCTAAGACATCGGCATATTCTTGGTCATCGGCGACCAACAACGCGCCAACATCCGCTTTCACAAGCGTCGTGGCAGCGATTACGATCTGGCGCGGCAAATCTTCAGGCGCTTCGCGCTCAATCATCGTGCCAATCGCCTTCAGCAGCGTCACTGACTCGCGATCTACAGTGGTATCAAGCAAATTGGTCGAGATGTTGGTCAGTGTGGAGACTGTCGCCTGCGCCGCGCGCTCTTCCACCAGCTGCATCATCCGCCTGACCACCAGACGGTATATTGCCACAGGCAAGAGCGGCATCGCGAGCAGAAAAGCGAGCCGCAGCGCACCAACTTCATTGCCGTCGATCTGTCCATTGAGAATGCCGTACGCTGTATAGGCGTAGCCTGCCAAAATGACAAGGCAAAAGAGCAGCTTCAACGGCGCATCAGGCACGCGGCGCATGTTGAGCAGCAAGAGCGCCGTCCAGAGCGCGCACAACGCGCCGCTGCCGAGCATCCACGCGCTGCCGAACGGCGTGCTGTTGAAGGCGACCTGTGGATCGAACGTTGTGAACCAAATGTAAGCTGTATAACCGTAAGCGGCTGATAGAAGCGCCAAAAGCGCCGCGAAGAGCAGGTCGAGCGCACGATTGTTTCGCCAGAACGGCACGACTTCGGCGCGCAAAAAGGCATAGCCAACGCAGGCGATGACGGACGCCTTCACGGCGCGCTCTAACGGCGGCATGATAGCAGCGCTCGGCTGTCCGCTCAACAGGACGGCGAGCGCGCCGCCCATCAGCGCCAGCCATGCCGCCAAAACACCCAGCCCTGCCCAAGCGTAGACAGCGGCAGCGCGCTCGCTTGTGCCGCGCAGCCGCTGCCCAAGCGCCATGAAAAACGCGGCGCCGCTCAGCAAGAGCATCGCCATGAAATACAGCAAGGCAACCGATGGCTCGGCGAAGAGCGTCAGCAAATCAGGCGCCACTGTTCAATCCTCGTCAACCGACTCTGCCCGTCAATCTTCCTGACGTATTCCTAACCTGTATCATAGCACAGATGTGCCGTCGCACGGCATGTGGCGCGTTGGAAGGCTGTTAGAGATCGGCAAAAGCGCCTGCCTAATCTTCAGAGCCGCCGTCGCGCAGCAATTTCAGGTCGGCTTCCACCATACGATGGATGAGTTCAGTGAAGGTCATGGTCGGCTCCCAGCCTAGCTGCCTGCCCGCCTTGCTCGGATCGCCGACCAGCAAATCCACCTCAGCCGGACGCATGAAGGCAGGATCCTGCACTACGTAATCACGCCAATTCAGCCCAACATAACTGAACGCCGTCTCCACCAGCTTCTGGACGGTATGCGTCTCGCCTGTGGCGATCACGTAGTCGTCAGGCGTCGGTTGCTGCAACATCAGCCACATGGCGCGCACGTAATCGCCGGCGAAGCCCCAGTCGCGCTGCGCGTCCAGATTGCCCAAGCGCAGCTCCTTCGCCAAGCCCAGCTTGATGCGCGCCACGTTGTAAGTGACCTTGCGCGTGACAAACTCGATGCCGCGCCGCTCGCTCTCGTGGTTGAACAAGATGCCGCTGACCGCGAACATATTGTAGCTCTCGCGATAGTTGATCGTGATCCAGTGTCCGTACGCCTTCGCCACGCCATATGGACTGCGCGGATAGAGCGGCGTGGTCTCGCGTTGTGGCACTTCCTGCACTTTGCCAAAAATCTCTGAAGAAGACGCCTGATAGAAGCGTATCTCAGGATTGACATGCCGAATGGCGTCCAGCAGGCGCGTGACGCCAAGCGCGGTCACATCGCCTGTGAAGACAGGCTGCCGCCATGACGTTTGCACAAAACTTTGCGCGGCAAGGTTATAGACCTCATCAGGTCGCGCCTCGCGCAGCGCCTCTTGCAGCGACGTCTGATCGAGCATATCGCCTGAGATCAGGCGAATGTGATCCTGAATGTGGCTGATGCGCGAGAAGCGCTGCGTGCTGGTGCGGCGCACCAAGCCGTAGACCTCATAGCCTTTTTCCAGCAGCAGCTCGGCAAGGTAAGAGCCATCCTGCCCTGTGATGCCAGTGATGAGCGCACGTTTCGCCATAAAAACTCGGACTCCTCGTCTGATGAATAGTGATGAAAGCCTTCAAGCGCTGCGCAGACGCGCGCGCCATTCGTTCAAGACATCGGTCAGCGATTGGGCTAAGCTGATCTGCGGTCGCCAATCGGTATCTGCCTGCAGGCGCGCATATGAGCCGTACAGGACAGGAATCTCAATCGGACGGACGCGCTCAGGATCGACGCGCACTGTGATCGGCGTCCGGCTGAGACCGATGAGCGTCTCAAGGACGTGCTGCATGGTCTGTGGCACGCCTGAACAGACATTGTAGACGGCGCCCGCGGCGCCGCGCTCAAGCGCGAGCGCGTAAGCGCGCACCACGTCGCGCACATCGGTGAAATCGCGCGCTGCGGCAAGGTTGCCCACTGCTACGATCGGCTCGCGCAGCCCAAGCTCGGCAGCCGCGATCTGCGACGCCCAGTTCGGCACGGCAAAATCGGCGCTCTGCCCTGTGCCGATGTGATTGAAAGGACGCACGCGCACTGTGTACAAGCTATGCGCACGCGCATATTGCCATGCCAGCATATCCTGCGCAATTTTGCTGACGCTGTATGGACTGGACGGCATGAACGGCGCGCTCTCAGTCAGCGGCAACGAGTCGACGGCAGCCGCGCCGTAAATTTCAGCAGAGCTGACCACCAGAATGCGCGTCTCCAGCTTGAGCGCGCGGACGGCTTCCAGCAAGTTGAGCGTGCCGCGAATGTTCACCTCAAGCGTTTCCCACGGCGCGGCGAACGAGCGCGGCACAAATGCCTGCCCTGCCAAGTGATAAATGCGATCAGGACGTATGTGTGCCACCAGATCGCGCACAGCGTCTGCGTCGCGTAGATCGAGCGTCCACAACCGACAGCCGAGCGCTTCCAGCGCAGCGCGCCGCTCTGAATCGGAGAACAACGTGCCGTGCAAAGCGACGTGCGGCATATGTTGGCATAAGTATGCGAGCAAGTGTCCGCCGACGAAGCCGCCTGCGCCGCTGATGAGAGCTTTCAAAGGTCAAACTATCCCTTCTATGCCTATCTGATCCGAGTCTACCGCGCTGAGCGCCGATCACCTTAAACGAAAAGCGGGCAAAGATCAAGAGCGCGCCGCGCGGCGCGCTGCTCGCCCTGAATCAGCGTTCACGGCTTCCCTAACACTGCGCATCTGATAAGTCTGGAGACTGCGCAGCTGCTTTTGCTTCAACGCTCGCTGCAAAAAGAGACTAGCGCAGCGCCAAAAAGTGTGCTAGACTTGAGCGCGTAACACAATACGGTGGCCGTGGTGGAGGGGTACCACGTCTGGTTGTGGCCCAGAAGGTCGAGGGTTCGAAACCCTCCGGTCACCCACAGAGCGCCGATCTCACGCGAGATCGGCGCTCGCGTTCAGCAGCGCCGCGACCAGTGCCTCAAGCGAGCCGTAGCGCACGCCTTGCCACTGCCAACTATCGTGTGTCACCTGCACGCAAAATGGCGCGGACATCTGCTCACGGACGACAAAGCCAACGCGCTCCAGCGCGCGGCGCGTCCAAAAAGCGCGCAGACCGTCGCCCTGCACGGCGAGCGCGCCGCGCACTTCTGCACACAGCTTGAACGTGCCACTGCTCGCATCAAAGGCGACACCTTCGCTGGCGAACGTGCGCGCAAAGGCGCCGCTCAACACCAAGTCTTCAGGCGCGCCTGCCTGCAACGCGCCATTCCCATCCAGCAGCCAAATGCGATCCGCGCTGCGCAGCGCAAGGTCGAGATCGTGCGTCGAGAGCAAGATAGCGCGCCCTGTGCGATGCGCCAGACGGCGCAAAAGTGCCATGACCTCGACGCGACGCGGCAGATCGAGAAACGCGGTCGGCTCGTCGAGGAAGATCAGCGGCGTCTCTTGCGCCAAAGCGCGCGCGATCATCACTTTTTGGCGTTCGCCATCGCTCAGCTCGCTGATCGGACGCGCCGCAAGCGCCTGCGCACCGACCGCTTGCAACGCCCAGTCCACAACCGCCCGATCCGTCTCGCTCAAGCGCCCTGTCCAATCCGTGTGAGGCAGCCGTCCGAGCGCTGTCACTTCGTAAGCGCTCAACAGACTGGTCTGCGCGCGTTCGGTCAGCACGACACTGATCAGGCGCGCCAAGCGCTTGATCGGCAGCTGATGCACGTCTTCGCTGCCGATGAACACTGCGCCTGCCAATGGTCGCTGCACCGCGGCGAGCGTCCGCATGAGCGTGGACTTGCCGGCGCCATTCTGTCCGATCAAACAGACGAGCGCGCCGCTGTGCAAGGTCAAGTTCAGGTCGCGCAGCACAACTGCAGGCGCGCCGCGTCCTGCCCGATAGCCGACGCTCAATTGCTGCGCAGTCAAGACGGTCTGGTTCATGCGTTGAAAGCATCGCGCAGACGGCGTTGCCGAATCACGATGAGCGCGACCACAGGCGCGCCGATCAACGCCGTGATCGCGTTCAAAGGCAGGATGATCTGCCTGCCCGGCACTTGCGCGATCAGATCGGCGAGCATGGCGACCAA
>DAOTWB010000207.1:0-5372 GCA_034436235.1 Anaerolineae bacterium | reverse complement strand
ATCTCGCACTGGGTGGAACACATGATGTTCAAAGGCACGCCGAACTTTCCGGCAGGCGTGCTGGATAAGTTGATCGACCGCGAAGGCGGCGTTTGGAACGCGCAGACATCGCTCGATTACACGGCGTACTTCGAGACCATGCCCGCCGATCGGATCGACGTTGCGCTGCGCGCTGAGGCAGACCGCATGATCAACGCGCAATTCGATCCATCAGAGGTCGAGAGCGAGCGCACGGTCATCATCAGCGAGCGGCAAGGCATGGAGAACAGTCCGTCCTTCTGGCTTGGCGAGGAAGTGCAAGCGGCGGCGTTCCGCGTTCACGGCTATCATCACGAGATCATCGGCGATATGGCAGACCTTGAGACGATGACTCGCGATGATTTATATGCGCATTACCGCACGTATTATGCGCCGAATAACGCGATCATCTCTGTGGTAGGCGATTTTGAGAGCGCGGCGATGTTGAAGCGCATCGAGGAACTCTTCGGTCACATTCCGCCTGCCGAGCTGCCCAAGCCGTTCGTCCGCCCTGAGCCGCCGCAACAAGGCGAGCGCCGCGTGCGCGTGGAACGTCCAGGACCGACGCCGCTGCTCTCAGTCGTCTACAAAGTGCCTGCCGTCACACATCCTGATTGGATCAAGCTCTTCATGCTGGATAGCATTCTAGGCGGCGCCAGCGGCTTCGGCGGCGGCGGCGTTGGCAATAAGACCTCGCGCTTGTATCAGGCGTTGGTCAAGACGGAATTGGTAGCAGGCATGAGTTCAGGGCTGTATCCATCAGCTGATCCGTTCCTGTATTCCTTCGACCTGACCTTGCGCGAAGGGCGCACGCTGGAAGAAGTGGAAGCAGCGCTGGACGCCGAGCTTGCGAAGGCGATCAACGGCGAGATCGCGCAGGCGGAGCTGGAAAAAGCGCGCAAGCAGGCGCGCGCGCTCTTCGCCTATAGCACTGAGTCGGTCACCAATCAGGCGTTCTGGCTCGCCTACTTTGAGCATGTGGCAGGCAGCTACGAGTTCTTCCTGACCTTTGAAGAGCGCCTGCTGGCAGTGACGCTCGAAGATATCCATGACGTAGCACGTCGCTATCTGCGTCCGCAAGCGCGCACAGTCGGTTGGTTCGTGCCGACTCAAGATGCAAACGGCGCGCAGGAAGACGCCGCTGCAGAAGCATATCCGCAAGAAGAGGCTGACAATGATGAATAGCACGCTTTCCCTGCCCAGTAGCGCCGATATTTTGCGCGTCGTGCTGCCGAACGGCATCACAGTGCTGGCGCGCGAGAACTTTGCCAATCAATCGGTCGTGATCAGCGGCAGCCTAGCCGTCGGCAGCCTGCTAGAGCCTGAGGACAAGCAAGGTCTGGCGGATTTCACTGCCTCTGCCTTGATGCGCGGCACGCGCAACCGCGATTTTGACGCGCTGCACGAGGCGCTTGAGAGCATCGGCGCCAGCTTGGGCGTGAGCGGCGGCATGCACAGCACCAGCTTCGGCGGCAAGGCGCTCGCCGAAGATTTAGGCGCGCTCCTCAGCATCCTCGCCGATGTCCTGCGCAATCCTGCTTTCCCTGCCGATCAGACTGAGCGGCTGCGCGGCGAGCTGCTGACTGGGATCAAAATTCTCATGCAGGATACGCGCAGCGTCGCCTTTGAGAATTTCCGCAGTTTGCTGTATCCTGCCGAGCATCCTTACAGTCGCGGCATGTTCGCGCTGGCTGAGAGCCTGCCGCGCCTGACGCTGGACGAGCTGCACGCCTTCCATGCACAGCACTACGGCGCGAATGGCATGATCATCGTCATCGTTGGCGCGGTGAAAGCGGAAGACGCCGTGAGAATGGTCGCTGAGCAGCTTGGCGATTGGCAAAATCCTGCGCAGCCTGCCATGCCCAAAGTGCCTGAGGTGCCGCCGCTGCCCGAGCCGCGCCAGACGTTCAAGACAGTGGACGGCAAGACGCAATCGGACATCGTGATCGGCTGGGCAGGGCCGTCGCGCCTTGCGCCCGATTTTCAGGCGGCGAATCTCGCCAATAATATTCTCGGCGTCTTCGGCATGATGGGCAGGCTCGGCAAGACCGTGCGCGAGGAGCAAGGCTTGGCGTATTACGCTTATAGCACTGTGCGCGGCGGTCACGGACCGACGCCTTGGACGGCTGCCGCAGGCGTCAATCCAAAGAATGTGCAGCGCGCCATTGAGAGCATCCTGCGCGAGATCGAGCGCCTGACCTCAGAGCTGGTCACTGAGGAAGAATTAGCGGATAGCAAGGCGAACTTCACAGGCTCGCTGCCGCTGACCCTTGAGACCAATGAAGGTGTGGCAGCTTCCATCTTGAGCATGGAGACTTTCAAGCTCGGTCTGGATTACTTGAAGCACTACGCTGAGCAGATCAACGCGATCACGCGCGAAGACGTGCTGAGCGCTGCGCAGCGCTATCTCTCGCCGAAGGCGTATGCGCTCTCGGTCGCCGGTCCAGCGCTGGACGGCTAATCGGCGCGCCTGTTGAGCGGCGGCGGCAAGGCGCGCTCAGGCGGATGTGCCGCGATGAAGCGCGCCAAGATCACAGCAGCGGCGTGTCCATCTATGCGCTCAGGTCTGGGCGCATTTTGCTCGGCGAGAATCTCTTGCGCTTCGGCGCTGCTGTACGATTCGTCCCACAAATAGATCGGCAGCGCGACGGCGGCGGCAAGGCGACTCGCCCAGCGGCGCACAGTGCGACTCTGCGCCGTCTCGCCTTCCGGCAAGATCGGCACGCCGACCACGATGCCAACAGCGCGTTGTTGCGCGGCGAGCGCAGCGATTTTGGCGAAATCAGCGGCGCGCGCCGTGCGCTGAATCAAGGCGAGCGGACGCGCGATCAGCCAGTTGGCATCGCAACACGCCACGCCGATCACGCGCTCACCATGATCGAGTCCGAGCAGGACGCCGCGCTGCGCGCTCATAGAACGCCTCACGAGAGCGGCGCGCTCTGCGGCGCGCGAATCGTGATCGTGATGCGCATCGGCAGCATGGGCAGCCGTCCGAACAGATTCGGATAGAGCATGATCTGCGGCGGACGCAATGGATCGAGCAGCAGCTCGCGATTCAAGCGCGCTAGCGCCGCTTCAACGCTCAAGCCTGCCAAGCGCTGACGGACGAGCGCGCTATCCACGTTCGCCATCACAGCCGCTGTGGCGTACATCAAAAACGTGACGCGCCCTTGTGCGTCCGCCGCTTGCAATGGACTGCGATTGTAGGCGATTGTCTCCAGCAGCAAGCGCTGTCCGCTCGGAATCTCGCGCGAGAGCCGCGCCAGCATGGCTTGGCGCGCCGCTTGCTCATCAACGATCAGCGCTTGGGCGCGCGCGCGGATCGTCAAGCTCAGCACATCGGCTTGCTCGCCGATGAACGCGCTGTACGTGACTTCCTCAGCGCCTTCGTTCAGGATGCGAATGCCGTTCGGCACGACGATCTGCGTGCCGCTCAGCCGTGCGCTCACTTCGGTCAGCGCGTTTTGCAGCAGTTGCGCGCGCCCGATGATCAGCAGACGGTCGTAATCGGCGCGCGTGACTACCGCTTGCTCGCGGACGGTGCCGCCGCGCGTCGGCGCTAAGTTGCGGACTGAGATCGCTCTGCCCAAGCCGCCTTCGATGTTGACAATCGCGCCTGCTTGCACGTTGCCTGCCACGCCCAGCGACTCGTCCAGCGCTTCAATCGGCACGGTCGCCGTCTTGCCGACGCCTGCCGCGAGCGTCGCCGCTCGCAAGGTGCGGAAGCGCGCAGGACGCGCGCCAACTGTGCTGAGGATCGTATCGGCAGGTATCTCCACAGCCGATTCGACCAAGTTGTAGAAGGTCACTTCGCCTGTGGCGCGTCCGCTTGGCACGTCCACCAGCCCTGAAGGCGGAATGCTGACCTGCGCTTCCACGTCCAGCGTCTCGGCAATGGCAGGCACGCGCCCTTGCTCAACGTCAATTTGTGTGGCATTTGGATCGGCGATCATCGGCAGCGACGCGCTGATCTGCGCCTGCGATGGCGTGATGATCACCTCAGCGGCAGGCAAGAGCAGATACGCGGCGAGCAGGACGACGGCGAGCAGCAAGGTCGCCGTGCCGTTGCGCACCAAGCGTTGCATACGGCGCTGTCGCGGCGTCAGCGCGCGCAGACGGCTGGCGCGCAAGCGCAGCTCGTGCAATTCCAGCGCGTCAGGCGGCTGCTCAGGACGGTCGCGCCGATCCCAGAAGACTTGATTGCGCGGCTTGCGCCATTTTTTGCGCTGACTCTCTTGCAGCGACCTGAAGACTGAGATGTTCAGCTCGCGCGCGTTCGCGATCACGCACGGATCGTCGCTGATCAATGCCAGGCGCGCGCCGCGCCGCGCCGCTTCGCGCTGCAAAAGCAGCAAATCCAGCTTGCGCTGCAAAATGCCGCCTCGCTTGGGCAGGACGAGCAAGACGCGCTCGGCTTTGACGAACGTCAGCCGATCGCGCGCTGAGACGACATCGTCATATGGCTCCAGCTGGATGATCTGCAATCGCATGACGCGCTCCTGATCATTGCGCCGTGCAACGTGCGACGAACGCGCTCAGCGTCGCCATGTCGTTGATTGGAATGCCTTCCGCGTCGCGATCAATACGCTTGAGCAAGCCCGTCAGCACGTCTTTCGCGCCAAGCTCAAGGAAGGTCTGCGCGCCGAGCGCTCGCAAGGCTTGCACTGACTCTGTCCAGCGGACGCTGCCCGTCAATTGTGCGCTCAGCTCTGCCACAATCTGCTCAGGCGTGTTGAGCGGCGCCGCGGTCGTGTTGCCGATCACAGGGAAGCGCGGCGCGCTGAACGCGACGCTTGCGAGCGCGTCGCGGAAGGCTTCAGCAGCGCTCGCCATGAGCGGCGAGTGCGCCGCTACGCTGACCGCTAACTTCACAGCGCGCTTGATGCCGTCCGCCTTTGCTAAAGCGATTGCCGCTTCGACGGCAGTCTCAGCGCCGCTGATCACGGCTTGACCAGGGCAGTTATCGTTCGCCAAGACGACAGGCGCGCTGCTTTCCGCGCTTGCGCGCTCGCAAATGGCGCGCACTTGCTCTGCATCCGCGCCCAGCAAAGCTGCCATCGCGCCGCGCTGCGCCGCGCCTGCCTGCGCCATCAATTGACCGCGCAAGCGCACAAGGCGCAGACCGTCCTCAAGGCTGAGCGCGCCTGCCGCTGTGAGCGCTGTGAACTCGCCGAGGCTGTGTCCTGCGGCTGCCAGCGGCGCCAGCGGCTGACCGTTGTTGAGCGCCGCTTCAAGCGCGCGCAGCGCAGCCAGCCCTGCGATGTAGAGCGCAGGTTGCGTATTCTCCGTCTGGTCGAGCGCTGCCGCGTCTTCAAAAACGCGCGAGAACGGCTCGCCATAGATGCGATCTGCGC
>DAOTWB010000206.1:0-3482 GCA_034436235.1 Anaerolineae bacterium | reverse complement strand
TTTGTGAGCAGCGCCGCGCCTGCCGCCACAGCGCTGCCCGGCACGCCTGTCGCCGTCAGCGACCGCCAGACGCTCTACCTTGCCGCGCCCGACGGTCGCCAAGTGCTGCCCGTCATCGAGCTGCCCGCCTCAACTGGCACGCGCATTTACTGGTCGCCCGATGGCAATTACATCGCGTATTTCGTCGAAGGCAGCGGCTTGTTCATGCTCGATCTGCGCTTAGGCGTCAGCATCCGCTTGTTCGCGATCCCGAGTTTGAGCCCGCGCGGCGTGCTGAGCGAGCCGACTTGGTCGCCCGATGGCACGCAATTCACGCTCGCCCTGACCACGCCTTACGATGTGGATATCTTCAGCGTCGGCTTGGATATCTTCGGCAGCGGCAGCGGCGACGGCGTCTTCACCAATATCTCGCAGAGCGGCGGCTACGACTTTTTCCCGCAATGGTCGCCCGATTCACGATACGTCGCCTTCGTCTCAGACCGCGCCCTCTGTCCCACGTGGCAGCCGAACGCGCCCGACTCGTGCTACACGCCCGATGCGCCGCCGCCCGATGGCGGTCAACTTTACGTCTGGGAACGCGCCACAGGCGAAGTGCGCCTGTTGGCTGAAGCATGGTTGATCGCGCCGCCTGTGTGGCTCAACGCAACTGAGATCGGCTTCGTGGCAGGTCAGCGCGGCGATTCGCTGGCAGGCACGGCGCTCTACCGCGTCAGTTTGAACGGCGGCGCGCCGCAAGCCGTCTCGCCGCTCAGCGCCGAGGCGCGCGTCCTGCGCGAAGCGTGGTCGCCGAACGGCGCGCGCGTGATTTACCAAGCCGTCGGCGCGGAAAGCGCGATCGTCCTGCGCAGCGCCGATGGTCAAGAGCTGGCGCGCCTCGATCCGCGTTTGAGCTTCCCGCGCTTCGCCTTCCGCGCCGCTTGGTCGCCCGATGGCGCCCGACTGGCGCTCGGCGGCAGCAACGGACAGTGTCCATTCGGCGTCTTGGTCACCAATGCGCAATTGCAATTCATCACGCGCGCCGAGCGCCCGAATCCGAGCATGTGCAATCCGCAATGGTCGCCGGATGGACGCTTCATCGCCTATGAAGGCGTGCTTGGCGGCACTGGCACTGGCGATGGACGCTTGGATATCTACGTCGCCAATAGCGGCGGCGTTGGTGCGCGCAACCTGACCAGCCGCCTTGGCGGTCAGGTGCGTTTGCTCGGCTGGATCGGCGGCAGGTGACGCGCCATGTGGACTTGGCTGACGCAGACAGCACAAACTGCCACTTGGCGCACATTGGCGCGGATCGCGCTCAAAGGCGGCGCGTTGTTCATCGCGGCAAACCTGCTCTTCGCGCTATTCGATCCGCTGCCGCTGATCGGGCAGCTCAGCTTGTACAACAGCCTTGTGCGCGGCAGAGCGCGCCTGCCTTACGGCGAGAATCCCGCCCAATCTTACAACTTGAGCCTAGCGAATATCGAGGCGCTCTTCGCAGCGCACGCGCTGCACGGCGCGCCCAAGGCGCCTGACGAGTACCGCGTGCTGCTGATCGGCGATTCGGCGGTCTGGGGCGTTTTGCTGGCGCCCGATGAGACGCTCAGCGGCTACCTGAACGCCTTCCGCCTGATCTTGCCCGATGGACGCCGCGTGCGCGCCTTCAATCTCGGCTATCCTGTGCAATCGGCTGCCAAAGATTTGCTCTTGCTGGATCACGCGGCGCGCTATCAGCCTGATCTGATTATCTGGCTGCTCACGCCCGAGTCGTTGGCGCTCGACGTCCAGATGGCGACGCAATTGGTGCGCGAAAATCCTGAGCGCGTCCGCGCCTTGATCGCGCGCCACGCCTTGCGCAGCCTGCGCGCCGACGATCCGCGTTTTGCCGCGCCCGATCTGCTCGGACGCACCATCATCGGCAGGCGAAGGCAGCTTGCCGATTGGCTGCGCCTGCAAGCCTACGCGCTGCCATGGCACATCAGCGGCGTGGATCAGCAATATCCGCGCTTTTACGAGCCGCGCATGGAAGATTTTCCCGATGACATGCCGCAAACGTGGCATGGCAAGCCGCCGCCGACTCTGGCAGCCGAAGACCTAGCCCTAGAGCTGCTGGACGCAGGCGCGCAGATCGCGCAGGCGGCAGGCGCCGCGCTCTTGGTGATCAACGAGCCCGTCTTCATCAGCGCCGGCAGGAATAGCGGCATGCGCTACAATTTCTTCTATCCGCGCTGGGCGCTTGACCAAGCGCGCGCGCGCCTGCGCGAAGCTAGCGACGGCGCCGCTTGGGCATACCGCGACCTGTGGAACGCGATTCCTGCCCAGCACTTCACGGATAGCGCCGTGCATCTGACGCCGCAAGGCTCGCGCCAATTGGCGGAATTGGTGGCGCGCGCCATCATCGAGCTTTCGGGCGAGGCGAACGCGCAGGCGGCACAGCCTTGCGCATTTCAGAATTTATGCTACAATGCAAGGCAGATCGCCGGGGTATGGCGCAGTTGGTAGCGCGCTTGCATGGGGTGCAAGAGGTCCCCAGTTCGAGTCTGGGTACCCCGACACTCACAAGTTCACCTGCAGGAAGATGACCTGCCCATTCTCGCAGCCGAGCGCGACCACAGCGCCGCCTTGCAAGAAGCGCGCCACAGTAATATTGCTATCCGCGTAGAAGCGATCTAGATCCTCGCCCGTCTCGGCGCGGCACAGATGCAGCGCCGCGCCATGGCGCCACGCCAACAAGCCGCGCTCAGGCGCGAGCGCGCACCAATCCTCGATGAACGTCCCCCAATCGGCGCCGTGTTCGACGAACCACGCCCGCAATTCGGAAAACGATGCGACCTGTTGAATTGCGCCGAGCGGCGTCCCGTCCGCCGCCCACAGACGCAGCGTCGTGTCATATTCTGCCCACGAGAGCAGCCGCCCGTCCCGCAGCTCCAGCGCGCCCAAGACCTTATTCCGATGCCCGAGCAAGACGGCTATCTCAGTCCCGTCCGCCGCCCACAGACGGAGCGTATCGTCAAGAGACCACGAGAGCAGCCGCCCGTCCTGCAGCTCCAGCGCGCCGCTGACATCGCCCTTATGCCCGCGCAAGACGGCGCGCTCAGTCCCGTCCGCCGCCCACAGACGGAGCGTCTTGTCCTCAGCCCACGAGAGCAGCCGCCCGTCCCGCAGCTCAAGCGCGCCGCTGACACGCCACTCATGCCCGCGCAAGACGGCTAGCTCAGTCCCGTCCGCCGCCCACAGACGGAGCGTCTTGTCAGCAGACCACGAGAGCAGCCGCCCGTCCCGCAGCTCCCGCGCGCCCCAGACACTCTTCTCATGCCCGCGCAAGACGGCTATCTCAGTCCCGTCCGCCGCCCACAGACGGAGCGTCGTGTCAGCAGACCACGAGAGCAGCCGCCCGTCCCGCAGCTCACGCGCGCCCCTGACCACACCCTCATGCCCGCGCAAGACGGCTCTTTCAGTCCCGTCCGCTGCCCACAGACGGAGCGTCTTGTCCTCAGACCACGAGA
>DAOTWB010000205.1:0-12723 GCA_034436235.1 Anaerolineae bacterium | reverse complement strand
AAACCGCGCTGTTTCCAAGTTAACGAAAGGGGCTTCGTCGTTGCAACCACCTACGACCCATTGAGGGTACTGAAACTGTGATGCGACGCACGAGGATCGGCTTCTTTTTCGTTGCAACCACCTACGACCCATTGAGGGTACTGAAACAAACAATCGAGCGGACTGTCCAATTTGCCGTCCAATGAGTTGCGCTCATCTACGACTCGTCGAGAGTACTGAAACAATGCCGCATCCTTACCTTTCAGAATCTGTGGCTGAACGAAGGGCACTTAAACGGCGCGGAGCGCTCACATGGATTGGCAAGGGCAAGCTCACGATCAGGACTCAGGGCAGGGCGATTGGGAATCGCAAGAGTGGTATAACATCGCGATGGATTACGTAGGCTGGCGCATGGTCTCTGAAGAGACCGAACAAGAATTGCCGCCTGCCGCGCGCGGCGCGTCAGCGCACACGCCGTCATACACGCCGTCGTCATACACGCCGTCGTCTATCAGCGCGCCGAAGGCGTCGCCATCGGCAGCGGAGTCTGTCGCGGCGTCTGCGGCGCCAAAGCGGCGGGCGTCGTTCTGGGCGCGGCTGTTTGGCGCGCTGTTCGGGCGCAAGGGCGGCTAGGCGCGGCGCGCCTTTTGCACAACGCTAAGCAGGCTCTAACGCCTTTCAGATCGGTTTGTGCTACGCTTTAAGGGTAGCGAAACTTGTCGGAATCTGAGGGAAAGAGAGCCATAAGCTATGGTACGTCTGAGTCGCGCAGGGTTCTCTGCGCTGATCTTAATTGCGATGCTCTTCGGCGCGGCGCTGGGCAGTTTGGTCTCAGTGGCGCCGGCGCGCGTGCAAGGGCAAGACTTTGCCGATGAGGAGACGCTGCTGCTGCAGCGCATCTACGAACAGGTCAATCCATCGGTGGTGGCGCTGGAAGTGCGCGTGCCTGCCAATGCGCAGCTGCGCAGCCTGATGCCGTTCATCGATCCAAGCCTGCCAACCGAGCCGCGCTTCCGCATTGCGCAAGGCTCGGGCTTCCTGTACGACCGCGACGGGCATATCGTGACCAACCATCACGTGATCGAGGCGGCGGATCGGGTCACAGTGATCTTCGCTGACGGCTTGCGGCTGCCTGCGCAGATCGTGGGGACGGCGCCAGACGCGGATATCGCCGTGGTGCGCGTGGATGCGCGCCAGATCGGGAATTTGCAGCCGTTGCTGCTCGCCGATTCGGATAAGGTGCGGGTGGGAGAGCGCGCCATCGCCATTGGCAATCCGTTCGGCTTGAACAACACGATGACGCTGGGCATTGTGAGCGCGATCGGGCGGTCGTTGCGGCAGCAGCAGTTCAGCATTCCGCAGATCATCCAGACGGACGCGGCGATCAATCCTGGCAATAGCGGCGGTCCGCTCTTCAACTATCGGGGCGAGGTGATCGGGGTGAACACAGCCATTCGCAGCAACGTGGAGCAATCGGCGGGCATCGGCTTTGCCGTGCCGAGCAACATCGTGCGCTTGATGGCGGATCAGCTGATCGCAGCCGGCAGAGTGGAGCATTCGTACTTGGGCATCACAGGCACCACGCTCACGTCGAATATCGCAGAGGCGCTGGGCTTGGATATGCGGACGACGGGTGTCTTGGTCAGCAGCGTGGTGACGGGCGGTCCGGCGGCGGCGGCGGGCTTGCGCGGCGCCACACGCGAGCTGAGCGTGGACGGCGAGCCGGTGCCGGTGGGCGGCGATATCATCACAGAGATAGACGGGATGAAGATCAGGGTCTTCGAGGATTTGCTGGGCTATCTGTTCACGCGCACCAAGCCTGGCGACGAAGTGACGCTCACCATTCTGCGCAACGGCGAGCGAATGCAAGTGAAGGTCATCTTGGCGCCGCGTCCGCAGACGCGCTGAGCGGCACGGGCAGGTCAGGGACGCAAAAGGGCGTCCCTGATTTTTTTATGCCTTCAGAGATTGACGGTCTCGCGTTCGTGCAGCTCTTGCAGGGCGCGGCGCTTGACGGCGTCGCCAAAGATCGAAATGCCGCTGTTCAGCACAATCAAGCCGAGCGTGCCGAGCGCAAACCAAAGCCAGAAAGGCTTGCCGCGGCTTTTGGCGATGATGGCTTGGCCGGTCAGGCTGAAGCCAAAGCCGATGATGGTCAAGCCGAGCGGCGCCATCCATTGCCAAGCGCTTAGGTCAAGCTGTTGTTGGTCATCGTACATCGTCTTGCTCCTTGCCATAGTCAATCGGCGAAGCGCCAATGGCGCAACAGGGCGTCTAACAAGGCGGCGCGGGCGGGAATGCTGCTGATCAGGACTTGCTCATGGGCGGCGTGGGCGCCTTCGCCAAGCGGGCCTAGTCCATCTAGCGTTGGAATGCCAAGCGCAGCCGTGATGTTGCCGTCGCTGCCGCCGCCGCTGCCTTCTTCGGGCAGTTCCAAGCCAAGCTGGGCGGCAAGCGCCTTGAGCTGCTCATAAGAGCTGATCATGGTGGCGTCGCGTTCCATGGGCGGGCGCTGGCTGCGCTGCGTCACTTCGATCTGCGCGCCGTCGAGGACGGGTGTCAGGTTCATCAGCGCCTGATGGACGCGCTGGGCTTCGGCGTGCGTTTTGAAGCGCACGTCCACTTGGGCTGTGGCGCGCTCTGGGATCACGTTGAAAGCGCTGCCGCCTTGCACAACGGTCACGGAGACGGACGTGCCGAGGTCGAGTCGGTTCAGGGCGGTGATGCGCAAGGTCTGGTGCGCCAGCTCAACAATGGCGTTGATGCCTTTCTCAGGCGCGTTGCCTGCGTGCGAGGCTCTGCCTTGCACACTGACCTGATAATTGGCAATGCCTTTGCGCCACGTCTTGATGCCGCCGTTGGTCGCCGCAAATTCCATGACCAAGCACAAGCCTGCCTGACGCGCTACATCTTCAATGATCTGCCAGCTGTGCAGGCTGCCGGTCTCTTCATCCGTGGTGAAGAGCGCCCAGATCGGGCGATTCGGGAATTCGCCGCGCGCTTGCAAGCCTTCGATGACCGAGAGGACAGTGCCGATGCTGGCCTTCATATCCCACGTGCCAGGGCCGATCAAGCGGTCGCCTTCCACGCGCACAGGTCGCGCTGCCAGCGTGCCAAGCTGCCAGACTGTATCCAAGTGCATCAAGAAGAGAATCGGCTTGCCGGGCGCTTGCGCGTTCCATTTGGCAAGGAAGATATCGCCGACGGCTTCGCGCGGAAAGCACGTGATCTGCGCGCCAAGCTGCGCCAACTGCTGACGGATGAAGGCGCCGAGCGCATCTACCGCCGCTTTCTCGCCAGTTGGCGTCTCGTAGCGCGCCAAAGTGCTGATCAGAGCGACCACCTGATCGAGGCGCGCTTGGTAAAAGCTGATGAGGCTGTGTTGCGTCTGTACGCTCACCGTTGAATGCTCCGATCCAATCTGCTGCCAGTGTCGTTCTCAGCCAGATGATAGCGCAATTCGCCGATCTATTCTACAATTGCCCTGAGAGCAGGCGGAAACGTTCAGGCGCACATCTCAGCCGCCGTTGCGCAATGCCTAAAAAGCAGAGGAAGAGGACTTATGAAGCCACGCGCTCATCTTTTATGGCTTAGCGGCGTGATGATCGCGATCGTAGCCGCTGCCGCGCTGCTGCCCAGCTTCGCGCAAAGCGGCAGACCGTCGCAGCCGCCGATCATCCGCGCCAATTATGAAGGCGTGCTTTTTGAAGGCACGGCAGGCTCAGCGTGCTTTCCGCGACCTGATAACGCGCCGCTATGCACTTTTGTGGACGATCCACAGCCGACGAGCATCATCAGCGCGCGCGAGGATAAAGTCATCACCTTCGTGATCAGCCCTGCGCAGCCTGCGCCGCAGACCTTCAGCGTCGCCTTCATTGACGCCGCGCCGCCTAACGCCGAGCCGCCAACTCGCGACCTGCTGGCGACCGATGGTCAGCTGGCGCTTGAGAATCTCAGCCCGAATCGGCAGCGCCTGTTGGTGACTGCCGTCTATCCGAGTGAGAGCGGTCAGGGCGAGTTCTTCGTCAGCTACGCCTTCGCGCTGCAAGTGCTGCCGCGTCCGACCAACACGCCGACTTTCACCAGCACGCCGACGCCGACCGTCACGCCGACCGCGACCAACACGCTGACGCCTTCGGCGACCAACACGCCGACTGCCACGCTGACTGCTACGTCAACTGCCACGCCGCGCGTCGTGACCACAGCCACGCCGTCGCCGCAGACCACGCCTGTCTTCGTGGTCACTCCCACTAGCACGCTGGTCATCATCCCGTTGCCGACCGAGACGCCGATCCTGCCGACCGAGACGCCGTCTATCGCTGAGACGCCGCCATTTTTGCCCAGTCCGACGCCGACGCTCAGCGTGCCTACCATCGCCACGCTGCCGCCATTGCCCAGCCCGACGCCGACGCCGTTCACGCTGCGCATTCCGACGCGCAGCGCGCTCTTGCCGACTGCAACGTTGGCGCCGCTGAGCGAGATCGGCTATCCGAACGTGCAGATCGTGATCGGCGATGTGGCGTTCGCGCCGATTGCGCTGGTCGGCTGCTTGAACTTGCCGAGCGGTCAGCGCTGCTTGGAAACGCCGCTTGAAGCGCCGATTGTGCGCGTGGTCGGCGCGGCGGGCAGCATCGCGCAACTGCAATTCGGCGGCGCGCAGCCTGAGTCAGTCATCGTCAATCTGTTCGAGTCGGACGGCATTGTCTTGCTCGGCTCACAGGTCTTGTCACTCAGCCCGATTCCTGTGTACATTCTGCCTATCGAGGCAGGCACGTACATCCTGGGCGTCGAGGTCGTTTGGTCAGAAGGCTTCGCGACCTATTTCTTCCGTCTGGTTGTGAGTGGAGAGCGTTGAGAGATGTCGAAACAGAGCACGAGCATCGTCAAAGAAGAGAAGAAGCGACCGCGTAATCCGTTGGCGCCTGTCTTCGGCTTGATCATCGCCATCGGCTTCGCTGTGGCAGCTTACTTCGCCGCGCAATTGATCATCCCAGAAGTGCAGCAATTGCGCCTGATCTACGTCATCGAGACGATCAATGCGAGCGGCGCGCGCGAGCTGTTCATCAAGCCGCAAGGCTTGCTGATCGTCGGCGGCATCCTGTGGCTGGTCATGATCGGCGTTGCGTATGCGCTGGTGGCGATCATCGCCGGACCGAGCAAGCGCGATCTGGAGAACAAGCGCAAATTGCCGCCTAAGAAGACTATCTCGCGTGATTTGAGCGATTGGTAGCCTAATAATTTTTCGGAGGCCGACACGGCATGGCTGAGACGATGAACGCACCATATCCAGTAGAACGCGCCAAGACGGTCGTGGTCGGGCAGTCCGTCCATCGCTTGGACGCCGTCGGCAAGGTGACGGGCGAGACGCCTTATCCGGGCGACTTGGATATGGACGGTCAGTTGTGGATGAAGATTCGCTACTCGGATCGGACGCACGCGCGCATCCTAAGCGTGGATACGCGCGAAGCTGCCGCGCTGGACGGCGTGGTCGCCATTTTCACGGCGGCGGACGTGCCGCGCAACGAGTACGGCTTGATCATCTACGATCAGCCGGTCATCTGCGGCGTGGGCGGCGCGAATCCGATCGCGGGCGCGGATATCGTGCGCTGCCGCGCCGATTGCGTGGCGGTCGTCGTGGCGGAGACAGAGGCAATTGCCGCCAAGGCGCGCGATCTGATCAAGGTCACTTATGAAGACCTGCCCATCGTGACCGATCCTGAGGCGGCGATGGCGGAAGGCGCGCCGCAGCTGCACGCCAAGTATCCCAACAACATCTTATGCCACTATAAAATCCGCAAGGGCGATATGGCGCAGGGCTGGGCGCAAGCTGATGTGGTGGTGGAAGGCGTGTACACGACCAGTTGGCAGGAACACGCCTATCTGCAGCCTGAGGCGGGCTTGGGCTACATTGACGAGCAAGGGCGCGTGACGGTTGTGGTGGCAGGGCAATGGGCGCACGAGGATCAAAAGCAGATCGCGCACGCGCTCGATCTGCCGCTCGAGCAAGTGCGCGTGATCTATCCTGCGATCGGCGGCGCCTTCGGCGGACGCGAGGATATGTCCGTCCAGATCGTCCTCGCTTTAGCGGCGTGGAAACTCAAGCGACCGGTCAAGATCATCTGGAGTCGCGAGGAGTCGATTCTAGCGCACCACAAGCGGCATCCGATCAAGGTTTACGCCAAGTGGGGCGCCACGCGCGATGGCAAAGTGGTGGCGGCTGAGGCGACGGTCATCGGCGATGGCGGCGCGTACGCCTACACCACCAGCAAGGTGATGGGCAACGCCAATTTGCTGGCGACGGGCGCCTATTGCATCCCGAACGTTCACCTAGACACCTACGGCGTGTTCACCAACAACATTCCCAGCGGCGCGTTTCGCGGCTTCGGCGGACCGCAGGCGCTCTTCGCCGCCGAAGGGCAGATGAACAAGCTGGCGGAAGCGCTCGGCATGGATGCCGTTGAGCTTCGGCTGCGCAACGTGCTGCGCGAAGGCGACCTGCTCTCAGTTGGCACGCCGCTGCCGCAAGGCGTGACCATTGACCGCGTGGTGGCGGAATGCGCGCGGCGCAGCGGCTACTGGGAACAGACTGCCGAAGGTTGGCGACGCAAGCCGTTGGCGCAGCCTGCCGAGCGGCACAAGCGGCGCGGAATCGGCTTTGCCTGTGGCTTCAAGAACGTCGGCTTCAGTTTCGGCTTCCCTGAGCGCGCTTGGGCGACCGTCGAGCTGCACGGCGACTCTGAGATCGAGCGCGTGATCGTGCGGCAGGCGAGCGCGGAAGTTGGGCAGGGCGCGCATACCGTGATCGCGCAAATGGCGGCGGAAGCGGTCGGCGTGCCGCTGCACAAAGTGACGCTGATCTCACACGATACGGCGCACACAGATGACGCAGGCAGCGCATCCGCGTCGCGGATCACTTTCATGGCAGGCAATGCCGTGCGCGGCGCCGCTGAACGGGCGTTGCAAGCGTGGCGCAACGAAGAGCGACCTGCCATCGGCACTTTCAAATACCGTCCGCCTGCTACCACGCCCTACGATCCTGAGACAGGACGCGCCGAGCCGAACTTCGCCTACGGCTATGTGGCACAAGCCTTCGAGGTCGAAGTTGACCTTGAGACAGGACAGGTGAGCGTGCTGCGCGCCGTCTCTGCCAGCGACGTCGGACGCGCCGTCAATCCTGAGCTGGTGCGCGGACAAGTGGAAGGCGCGGTTGTGCAGGCGGTCGGCTACGCGCTGTACGAGCATTTGATCAGCGAAGACGGCGTGATCAAAAATCCGTATCTCTCGAATTATCTGATTCCGACTGTCGGCGATATTCCGTGTAAAGTCGAGTCGGTCATTTTAGAGTACGCCGATCCGATTGGACCTTGGGGCGCGCGCGGCATGGCGGAAATGCCTTACTTGCCAGTGGCGCCTGCCATCGCTGCTGCCATTCATGAGGCGACAGGCGTTTGGCTGGATAGCCTGCCCATGACGCCTGATCGCGTCTATCTCGCGTTGCAGGCGGCAGGAGTGAGCGAAGGTGCGCGCTAATCCGCTGATCTTGTTGCGCGGCGGCGGCGATCTCGCCTCAGGCGTCGCTTATCGGCTGCGTAGAGCAGGCTTGCCCGTCGTCATCACTGAGCTCGCTAAGCCGCTCGCCGTGCGCACGACGGTCAGCTATGGCATGGCAGCCGTCTATGGCGCTGTCATCATCGAAGGTATCGTCGCGCAGCGCGCCGCGCTGGACGACCTGCCGAGCCTATACGCTATGCTGGACGCAGGCAGCATCCCTGTCTTGATCGATCCTGATGGCGCGTCCATCGCCGCGCTTGAGCCTGCTGTGATCATTGACGGACGCATGGCGAAGGCGCGTCAGGACACGCACATTGATCAAGCGCCGCTGGTCATCGCGCTCGGACCTGGCTTCACGGCAGGCGAAGATTGCCACGCGGTGATCGAGACCAATCGCGGACATCATCTCGGACGCGTCTATTGGCGCGGCAGCGCCGAGCCTGATACAGGCTTGCCTGCCAGCCTTGGCGGCAAGCAAGCCGAGCGCGTCTTGCGCGCGCCGTGCGACGGCTTGGTGACGCAAGTGGCAGTCATCGGACGACTGTTGCAGGAAGGTCAATTGATCGCGCGCGTCGGCGAGTGTCCAATCTACGCGCCATTCGCAGGCGTCTTGCGCGGATTGCTGGACGACGATACGCCTGTCACGGCAGGCATGAAGATCGGCGATCTCGATCCGCGCGCGCAGCGCGAGCATTGCTTCACTATCTCAGATAAGTCGCTCGCGATTGGCGGCGGCGCGCTTGAAGCAGTTTTGGCGGCGCCGCTCATCCGCGCTATCTTGAATGCGCGCAACGCTGTGGAGAAGACGTGATGTTGCGTCTGCTTGCGCACGCGCTGGTATGGCTGATCGCCGCGATCGTCTATCTGCTGCTCTTGCCTGTGCAGGTCAGCACAGCGGACGGCTTGTCGGTCAGTTTGCCTGAGTTCATCCGCTTCAGCGAATTCGGTCTGGCATTTCCTGAGCCGATCAATTGGTCATACGTGCTGTGGCTGCCTGTGTCGCTGCTGATCGTCGTCATCGGCTCTGAGATCGTCCGCTTGTGGCTCGGTCGAGCGAGGTAGCAGAGCGCGTATGCGATTGCGAGAAGCGTTGAACGTTCAACGCGGCGACGTCGTAGCGTTCATCGGCGCAGGCGGCAAATCATCGGCGTTGTTTCGGCTCGGTCACGAGCTGGCGGCTGAAGGTTGGCGCGTGCTTGCCACGACCACCACGCGCATCGCCGCCGATGAACTCGCCCATGTGCCAAGCGCGGTCGCCACGGATAGCAGCGGCAGCAATCCGCGTCCAGAGGCGCTCTCGCGCGCGCTGAGCCAGCATGGCTTCACATTTCTGTATCACGCTGTGATCAACAGCGGCGGCGTGGAAAAAGTGATCGGCGTGCCGCCTGAGATGGTGGATATGCTGATTGACAACGTGGACTCGGACGCCATTTTGGTCGAGGCGGACGGCGCGCGCCGCTTGCCGTTCAAAGCGCCGTATGCGCACGAGCCTGTCGTGCCGTCAGTGACCACGTTAGCGGTGCCGGTCGTCGGCATTGATTGCGTTGGGCAGCCGCTGGACGACGCGCACGTCTACAATCCGCAGGCGATGATCGCCGAATACGGCTATCGCTATGGCGAGCGCGTGCGCTGGATGTGGGTCGCTTCTGTGCTGCGCAATCCGATGCTCGGCTTGAAAGGCATCCCTGAGCGCGCGCGCATCGCCGCGCTGATCAACAAAGTGCCTGAGTCGGGCATTGGACGCAACCTAGCGCGCTTGATCGGACGTCTGGCGCTGCGCGAGCCGCGCCTGAGCGCTGTGCTATGCGGCGCTGTGCAAGCTGCTGAGCCGATTTATGAAGTGCAGCGGCGCGTCGCCGCCGTCGTCTTGGCAGGCGGACTCTCGCGGCGCATGGGACAGCCTGACTCGTCCAAAGTGTTGTTGCCTTGGGACGACGATAAGCCGATCATCCGCGTGATCGCTGAGCGCCTGAAGCGTATGCGCCTTGACGACATCGTGGTTGTGACAGGTCACGTGGCAGAGCGCGTGCGCGTCGCGCTGCGCGATGAGCCTGTCCGCTTTGCGCACAACGTTGATTATGCCACAGGCGATATGCTCTCTTCGCTGCAGGTCGGCTTGCGCGCTTTAGATGAGACGATTGCCGCTTGCTTGATCGTCTTAGGCGATCAGCCGCAGCTGGACGGACGCATCGTCGGTCAGCTGATGCAGGCATACGCCGAAGGACGCGGCAAGATCATCGCGCCCAGCTACAAAGGCAAGCGCGGCCATCCAATTCTGATCGACCGCAGCTTATGGCAGGCGCTGCTCGACCTGCCGCACGGCGCCGCGCCGCGCGATGTGATCAACGCCAATGCGCACCAGACCTATTACGTCATTGTTGAGAGCGACAGCGTCTTGCGCGACATTGACACGCCCGACGATTATCGCGAAGCGCGCCGCCGCGCCGACCTGCCCTGATCTTTGAGAGATTATCGAGAAAACTGATCGCTCATGCCTGAAGGACTCGCCGCTCCGCTCACCCTGCTCGTCATCCTGCTGACCTATTTCGGCGTGGCGATTGGTCAGTTGCCGCGCCTGCGCATGAACCGCGCTACCATCGCGCTCGTCGGCGCCGCCGCCCTGATCGCGCTCGGCGCGATCAGCGAGCAAGAAGCCTACGCCGCGCTCGATCTCGGCACGCTCACCTTGCTCTTCGGCATGATGGTGATCAACGTGAACTTGCGCATGTCAGGCTTCTTCGGCGCAGTCGGCTCGGCTGTGTTGCGCCTAGCGCGGACGCCGCACGCGCTCCTTGCGCTGATCATCTTCGCAGCAGGCGCGCTCTCAGCGCTCTTCCTGAACGACACGATCTGCCTGATGCTGACGCCGTTCGTCGTCGAGCTGACGCGCCGCCTCAAGCGCGACCCAATTCCTTATCTGATCGGCTTGGCAGCTGCCACCAACATCGGCTCGGTCGCCACCATCACTGGCAATCCGCAGAATTTGATCATCGGACAATCCAGCGGCATCCCATACCTGACCTTTCTGCTGAACCTAGCGCCGATCGCCTTGATCGGCATGGCGCTCAGCTGGCTGGTGATCGTGCTGCTGCACCGCGCTGAGTTTTGCGGCGCGCTGCCGCTGATCGCCATGCCGAGCGTCCGCGTCTATCAGCCGCTGCTGACGCGCTGCCTGATCGTGTTGTTCGGTCTGATGTTGGCGTTCCTAGTCGGCTTGCCGATCGCGCCCGCCGCGTTTGTGGCAGCCGCGCTGCTGCTGATCTCGCGCTTGCGTCCGCACAAGCTGCTCTCGCTGGATTGGGAACTGCTGGCGTTCTTCAGCGGCTTGTTCATCGTCACGCACACCATCGAGGTGACAGGGCTCAGCGCGGCGCTCTTCGAGGCGACCGCGCCGATCTTGCGCGGCGGCATTGCGCAGCTGAGCTTGGTGACGGCGGCGCTGAGCAATCTGGTCTCCAACGTGCCTGCCGTCTTGCTGCTGCGCCCTGAGATGGCGCAATTCGCCAATCCGCAGCAGGCGTGGCTGACCTTGGCGATGGCTTCCACGCTGGCAGGCAACCTGACGCTGCTCGGCTCAGTGGCGAATTTGATCGTGGCAGGCATTGCGGCGCGCATGGGCGTGCGGCTCACCTTCATGGCGTATCTGCGCGTTGGCGTGCCGATCACGCTGCTGAGCATCGCCTTCGGCATCCTGTGGCTGCTGCTGCGTTATCCGTGAGCCACTGCGCCTGAGCCTGAGCCAATTCATCAACAGCCGCGACGCGCGCTGCGGCTGCTGCGACTCACAGCGCAGCCCTGCGCGCACATATAAACATCAGCGAGCAGGCTACCAACGGCGCATTCGGTCTATCTTGCGCTCGTGCGCTTCTTTGCGCTCAGCGCGCTCGCTATTGGCAGGCGGCTCCACGATAGGCTTGGTGTAAGTATGCACTTGACCATAGCGGATGATGACGCGCTGCTCAGGCTCAGCTTCAGGCGCAGGCTCTGGCAGCTGAGCAGGCTGCGGCTGCACATTGGCGGGCTGTTGGCTCAGCTTCAGGCGTAATTCGGCTTCCTGCAGCTTGACCGAGCGCTGCAGCAGTTCGTTCTGTTGGCGCAGCAGGCGCAGGCGCTCTTGCTCGGCGCGCCGCGCTGAGGCAGAGAGCAGGAGCAGGCTCAGCAGCAAGGCTACTGCTAACAGACTGAACATCAGTATTGCCAGTGTTCCCGTTTCCATCTTTGGCACCTTCATCGCTACGCTTCACTGCGCTCACTGTCCTTTGACGTATTGGCAAGCACTTTGAGCAGCCTGATCGCGCGTGATTATAGCTCAGCTTTCTGAGCAGCTCACCTGCTGGCATTTCGTTTCAGTACCCTCAATGGGTCGTAGGTGGTTGCAACCGATCCTGAGCATTGAATGGGATGAGGAAGCAAATGTTTCAGTACCCTCAATGGGTCGTAGGTGGTTGCAACTGTTGCGGCAGCTCATTCGTTTGTTGCAAGCAGAGTTTCAGTACCCTCAATGGGTCGTAGGTGGTTGCAACTTCATTAAGGGCTTGAAGCCCAGCGAGTTAGATCGGTTTCAGTACCCTCAATGGGTCGTAGGTGGTTGCAACTAAAGGCTACGCAGCTGCTCTGCGAGGCGAGTGGCGTTTCAGTACCCTCAATGGGTCGTAGGTGGTTGCAACAAACATGCTGCGCCGACCAAATGGTTCGAGCGAGCGTTTCAGTACCCTCAATGGGTCGTAGGTGGTTGCAACATCCTGGAAGCGGGTTGTCCGTTTGGACGGCGACCGGTTTCAGTACCCTCAATGGGTCGTAGGTGGTTGCAACGCTGCCAGCTGATCGTGCCGATGAGCGAGTTGCCGTTTCAGTACCCTCAATGGGTCGTAGGTGGTTGCAACTGCCACTATACATCAGCCCGGAGACGCATACGTTAGTTTCAGTACCCTCAATGGGTCGTAGGTGGTTGCAACATTCGTTCTGTTACCCAACGGCTTCTTCTTCAGCGTTTCAGTACCCTCAATGGGTCGTAGGTGGTTGCAACAGCCGTTGTCACTGAACGCGATCGTCCCTGTTGAGGTGTTTCAGTACCCTCAATGGGTCGTAGGTGGTTGCAACAACTCCTTGCGGCATTTTGCCCAGAAGTATCTGGCGTTTCAGTACCCTCAATGGGTCGTAGGTGGTTGCAACCGTTTAGCTGTGCGCCATATC
>DAOTWB010000204.1:0-9787 GCA_034436235.1 Anaerolineae bacterium | reverse complement strand
GCAGTGGCGATCACAGCAGGCAGCGCGTTCATCTTCAGCCGCCTACAGACGCCGATCTACCGCGCTACGCAAAAAATCCTGATCCAGCCTGCGCGCAACGACTTTGGCTTGGCGCAGACCTTGAAGCAGCTGATGAGCAGCTGGGCGACGCGCCTTGACGCCGATGAGCGCGCCAACGACGTGATCCGCGCGCTCAACTTGGATATGACGCCTGCGCAGCTGCGCAGCATGGTCACTGTTTCCACAAACTTAGACACACTGCTCATCAATATTGACGTTGACATGCCTGATATCCAAACTGCCGGCAGAGTGGCGCGCACCTATGGCGAGCAATTCGTGCAGTGGCGCAACGAGTCGAATGCGCCGATTCGCCTTGAAGATCGCATCAACGCTGAGCTGATCGATCAGCCTGCGATCAGCTTGTTCCGTCCAAACACGACCTTCAACGTGGCAGCCGGCGCGCTGCTCGGCATGTTGATCGGCGGCAGCGCCGTCTTCGCCTTAGAATATCTGAGCGCGAACATCGTGCGCCGCCGCGAAGACGTGGAGCGCGCGCTGAATTTGCCCGTGCTTGGCGCGTTGCCTGCCGCCGAATGACCTGTGGAGCTGATTTATGAGCGACCTCATCACCTTGAAAGACCCACGCGCTGCCGCCGCTGAGGCATTCCGCGTGCTGCGCACCAACATTCAGTTCAGCGCGCTCGATCAACCGATCCATACGCTGCTGATCACCTCAGCGGCAGCCGATGAAGGCAAAAGTCTCACGGCGGCGAACTTGGCAGTGACCATGGCGCAAGGCGGCAGTCGCGTCATTCTCGTAGATGCCGATCTGCGCCGTCCATCGCAGCACGCGCTTTGGAAATTGGAAAATGGACGCGGTCTGACCGATGCCGTCCTCGAAAAGACCATCGCTGAGACCTTGCCGCTGCAAGAGACGGTTGTAGACGGCTTGCGCGTGCTGATGAGCGGCACGCCTGTGCCAAATCCTGCCGATTTGCTGGGCAGCAAGCGCATGGAGAGCCTGATCGCGGCGCTCAAAGCGCAGGCTGACTACGTGATCTTCGATGCGCCGCCTGTGCTTGCCGCCGCTGATACACCGCTCCTAGCCACTAGGCTGGACGCGACCTTGCTGGTCTTGCAGGCAGGCAGCACGCGGCGCGATCATGCGCAGCGCGCCAAAGAAGCGCTGCAGCGCGTCAATGCGCGCATCATCGGCGTGGCGCTGACCAACGCGCCGCGCGATGCATCGCTCAGCACTTACGGAAAGGCGTGACCATGAAAGGCTTGATCCTGAGCGGCGGCAAAGGCACGCGCCTGTATCCGCTGACCTACACGCGCGCCAAGCAGATGATGCCGCTCGCCAATAAACCTGTCCTCTTCCGCGTGATCGAGACCATTCGCGATGCAGGCGTGACCGAGATCGGCATCATCGTCGGCGATACAGCGCCTGAGATTCAAGAAGCCGTCGGTGATGGCGCGCGCTTTGGCGTGCGCACGACCTACATTCGGCAAGATGCGCCGCGCGGCTTGGCGCACGCCGTCCACATCGCGCGCGACTTCATCGGCGATGAGCGCTTTGTGATGTTCTTAGGCGATAACGTGATTCAAGGCGGCATCAGTCCGCTCATCGCAGAGTTCGCCAAACATGCCGATTGGAACAGTCAAATTGTGCTGACGCCTGTTGAGCAGCCTGAGCATTACGGCATCGCCAAGCTGGGCGCTGACGGTCGCGTTGAGCAGCTGATCGAGAAGCCTGGACGCAATCCGCGCTATCCTGTAGCGCCGAGCAACCTTGCGCTCGTCGGCATTTATATGTTCGACTCGCATATCTTCGAGGCAGTGCAGCATATCCAGCCGTCGTTTCGCGGCGAGCTTGAGATCACGGACGCGATCCAGTGGCTGATCGATCAAGGCTATAACGTCTTTCCGCATGTACATCGCGGCTGGTGGATTGACACAGGCAAGCCGATTGACATGCTGCGCGCCAATAGCCTTGTGCTGGAAGAACTGACGCCATACATCGCCGGCAGCGTGGATAGCGCCTCGCAAGTGGATCAGCGCGTGACAGTTGAGCGCGGCGCGCAGATCATCAACAGCGTCGTGCGCGGTCCGACCATCATCGGCGAAGAGACGCGCATTGTGAACAGTTACGTCGGTCCGTTCACCAGCATTTACCATCACGCCGTGGTGGAAAACTGCGAGATCGAGTACAGCATCGTCTTAGAACACACCATCATCAGCGATATCGAAGCGCGCATTCAAGATAGCCTGATCGGACGCAATGTGGTGCTGAATCGCGCTGCGTCGCGTCCGCGCGTGCTATCGCTCACGCTCGGCGATCACAGCAAGATCGGTCTGCTCTGATCGCATCTGCCGCAGTCTTAATCAATCTCCCAGCAAGAGCAGCCTAGCGCTGCTCTTTTCGGCTGAATTCTTTTCGGAATCTATGCCTTTATTTACGTAATTCTATTACAAGTGCGCTATTGTCTTAGGCGTAAGATTTTACGGCGCGCTCTCCATCTTGCGCGCCTGCACGCTATGTAGAAATGTGGAGAGAGATTGCCGCCCATGAGCGAAATGACTGATCAAAACGCAGCGGACACGCCGCCGACAGTTGAAGCGCAAGCAGAAGCGGAAAGCGCCGAAAGCGCCTCTTTGGAGATATCGTTGGAGACACAGTTGGAAGAAGCACGTCGCAAAGCGGATGAATACTTGAACGGCTGGAAGCGCACGCTCGCTGATTTCGAGAACTATCGCAAGCGCATTGAGAAGGAGCGCGAAGAGATCGCTCAAAACGTCACGGTTGAGACGTTGCGCCGCTTGCTGCCCATCGTGGATGACTTCGAGCGCGCGCTGGAGATGCTGCCCGCTGAAAAGGCTGAGGACGAGACGCTCAAAGGCTTCGTCCTGATCCACCGCAAGCTGCTCAGCGTGCTGGAGAGCGCTAATCTCACACAGATCGATCCGAAAGGACAAGCCTTCGATCCAACGCGCCACGAGGCGATTGGACAAGAGCCGAGCAGCGAAGTTGCCAGCGGACATGTCAGCGCGGTGCTGCAGAAAGGCTACCTGCACGGCGATCGCGTGATCCGTCCCGCTCTGGTGCGCGTGGCGGAATAGCAGCTTGGGCAAGGCAGATGGCGACACAAGACTTGAACATATACGCACACACATTCACACGGATGAGGAGATATCAAAGCAATGGCTAAGGTAATCGGCATTGATCTCGGCACGACGAACTCAGTGATGGCAGTGATGGAAGGCGGTCAGCCGACCGTGATTCCGACGAGCGAAGGCAGCCGTCTGTTGCCTTCAGTGGTCGCCGTCAATCCCAAGACAGGCGAGCGATTGGTCGGGCAGGCAGCGCGCCGCCAAGCCGTCATTAACCCTGAGAACACGATTTTCTCGATCAAGCGCTTTATGGGACGCAAGTTCAACGATCCTGAAGTGCAGCGCGCCATGAAGATCGTCCCTTACAAGGTGACCGAAGCGCCAAATGGCGATGTGCGCGTGATCATGGGCGGCAAGGAATACAGTCCGCCGGAGATCAGCGCGATGATCTTGGGCAAGCTGAAGGCTGATGCAGAGGCATTTCTTGGCACAGACGTGAATCAGGCGGTCATCACAGTGCCTGCTTACTTCAACGACAGTCAGCGGAATGCCACCAAAGACGCCGGTCGCATCGCAGGCTTGGAAGTCTTGCGCATCATCAACGAGCCGACGGCGTCCGCGCTCGCTTACGGTCTAGATAAGAAAGGCGACGAGACGATCGCCGTCTACGACTTGGGCGGCGGCACCTTCGATATCTCGATCCTGGACGTAGGCGACGGCGTCTTCGAGGTGAAGGCGACCAACGGCGATACTTACTTAGGCGGCGATGACTTCGACAACCGCATCATCAACTGGATCGCCGATGAGTTCAAGCGCGAGCATGGCATTGACCTGCGCACGGATCGGCAAGCGCTGCAGCGTCTGAAGGAAGCGGCTGAGAACGCCAAGAAAGAGCTTTCGCAGACCATGCAGGCGGAAATCAACCTGCCGTTCATCACGGCGGACGCCAGCGGACCGAAGCACTTGGTCATGCCGCTCTCGCGCGCCAAGCTGGAGCAGCTGACCGCTGACCTGATCGAGCGCTCGATGGAGCCTGTGCGCCGCGCGCTTGAGGACGCCGGCATCAAGGCGAGCGACGTGGACGAAGTGGTGCTGGTCGGCGGCATGACTCGCATGCCTGCCGTGCAAGAGGCGGTCAAGAAGCTCTTCGGCAAAGAGCCGAACAAGAGCGTCAATCCGGATGAGGTGGTGGCGGTCGGCGCGGCGATTCAAGCAGGCGTGCTGAGCGGCGAAGTGAAAGACGTGCTGCTGCTGGACGTGACGCCGCTCACGCTGAGCATCGAGACGCTGGGCGGCGTGGCGACGCCGCTGATCGAGCGCAACACGACCATCCCTGTGCGCAAGTCGCAAGTGTTCTCGACGGCGTCCGATAACCAGACGCAGGTCGAGATTCACATTGTGCAAGGCGAGCGTCCGATGGCGAGCGATAACAAGACGCTCGGTCGCTTCATCTTGGACGGCATTCCGCCGGCGCCGCGCGGCGTGCCGCAGATCGAGGTCACCTTCGATATTGACGCCAACGGCATCCTGAACGTTTCAGCGATGGACAAGGCGACCGGTCGCTCGCAGCACATCACGATCACTGCCTCAAGCGGTCTGACCGAAGCTGAGATCGAGCGCATGATCAAGGAAGCCGAGCGCAACCGCGCTGCTGACGAGCGCCGCAAGCAAGAGATCGAGCTGAACAACTTGGCGGATAGCGCGGTCTACGGCGCTGAGAAGGCATTGCGCGAGTATGGCGATAAGATCGACGGCACGCTCAAGAGCAGCATCGAGAAGCAGATCGAGGCGGTCAAGAAAGCGCGCGAAGGTCGCGATCAAGGGCAGATTCGCAGCGCAGTGGAAGAGCTGCAGCGCAGCGTCCAGCAGATCGGCGCCAGCATGTACGGTCAGCCGAACGTAGGCGGCGCAGCGCCTGAGCAGCCGAACGGACGCGGCAAGGAAGACGTGGTCGAAGGCGAAGTGGTGGACTGAGCGCCACTGTCAGCGCGGCGCGGATCGCTTGATCCGCGCCGCATTTTCAATCGTTCTCGTGGCGCTCACCGCCTTCGCCGTAGATGGTCAGCAACATGCCGCTGATCAAGCCCGCCACATGGCGCACGGTCGCCACAGCGCGTCCATAGCGCATTCGCGTCGGTCCTAAGACCAACAGAGCGCCGGTCGTCTGCTCGGGCACGCCATAGCGGCTGATGACCATGCCCAAGTGCTGAATGTTCTCCCAGCGTCCGTCGCCGCCGATCACCACGCGCACTTGCCCAATCGCTTGATCGGGCAGCTCGGCTACGATGTCCTGAAGCACTTGCTGCTCTTCCACTGCACGAATCGCCTGTTGGGCGCCGATGCTCTCTGTGAACAGCGATAGCACTTCGCTCAGCCCTTCGCGGTAGGTGAAGCGCACAGGCGCGCGATCTGCCTCGTCCATCACGTCGGCGATCACTTCGATGATCTCACGGGCGAGTTCGTTCTCAACTTGCTTGGCGCGGCTGCGAATCTGCTCGGCGTTCAGCCCTTCGCATATGGCGTTGAGCTGTGCCGCGATCGCGCTGAGCTGCTCTTGGCTCGGCGCTTCCGCCAGAGTCAACATCTGCTGGCGCACTTCGCCGCCGTGCAGCACCAAGACCATCATCACGGCGCGCCCTTGCGTGGCGAGCAGCGCCAGATGTTTGTATTGGCTGTTGACAGCGCGCGGCGAGGTCACCAGCGCCGCGCCTTGCGCGTTGCGTGCGACCAGCATCGCCGCGAGACGCAAGCCGCTCTCCAAATCGTTAGCGACGGGCGCAAAAGCTGAGTCGAGCGCTTGCTTTTCATCAGGCGGCAGTTCATCAGAGAGCAGACGGCGCACAAAGTAGCGGTAGCCGATCTCAGTTGGCACGCGACCAGCTGAAGTGTGCGGCGCGGCGAGCAAGCCAAGCTCTTCAAGGCGCGCCATCTCGTTGCGAATGGTAGCGCTGCTCAGATTCAGCAAATATGTCTCTGCCAAGAACTTACTGCCCACGGGCTCAGGCTTGTTGGTGTATTCACGGATGATCAGCGCCAAGATTTTCTCTTGCCGCTCGGTAAGCTCAGGCAGTCCTGTCGCGTCTAACGCCATACTCGCCATATCCAACACAGCAACATACTTCGCGATATGGTACAATTTTAACGCAAAATCAGCGAGTGAAGGATAGGGAACATGGGTAAGCATACCTTTGACGTGACGGACAGCAGTTTCCAGGCAGAGGTGCTGAACAGCCCGACGCCGGTCTTGGTAGATTTCTGGGCGGATTGGTGCCAGCCGTGCAAGATGATCGCGCCGATCGTGGACGAAGTGGCTGCGCGCTACGAAGGACGGCTGCGCGTCGCCAAGCTGGACATTGACGCCAATCCGCAGACCACTGAGACCTACAATATTCAGGGCATTCCGACGCTGGTGCTATTCAAGGACGGCGCTGCTGTCCACTACATCGTCGGCTACCGCACGCGCGATAAGCTGGAGGCGGAGCTGAACAAGCATCTGGCGCCTGTTCAGTCCTGAGCTGCCGCGCGCTTGTGTGAGGTCAGTCTGCCGCGCTGACCTCACTTTTTTTGCCTCGCTGCCGCGCTCAGTGGTAGACTTCTGCGCATGACGGCACATTTGTTCAGAGAAGATGACTCAATATGACCAAGACGATGCAAGGCGTGTTCTTTTTAGGCGCAGGGCAGCTGGAATTGCGCGAAGTGCCAATCCCTGAGCCTGGCGACGGCGAGGTGATCGTGAAAGTTGGCGCTGCCACAACCTGCGGCACTGATCTGAAAGCCTACAAGCGCGGACACAAGCTCTTCAAGCCGCCAATGCCGTTCGGTCATGAATGGGCAGGCACGATCAGCGCGGTTGGCGCGGGCGTGCGCGGCTTCAAAGAAGGCGACCGCGTCACGGCGGCGAACTCAGCGCCGTGCGGCGCCTGCTATTACTGTCGGCGCGGCAAGCCGCAACTGTGCCTGCATCTCGAGTCGCGCTTCAACTGGGGAACGTACGCTGAGTACTTGCGCGTGCCTGCGCACATTGTCAGCATCAATATGCACAAGATTCCTGAGCATCTCAGCTTCGCCGAGGCAGCTTTCATCGAGCCATTGGCGTGCGCTGTGCTGTGCATCAACTACGCTGACGTGGCGCTTGGCGATACAGTCGCGATCATCGGCAGCGGCGCGCAAGGGCTGATGCAAATTCAGCTGGCAAAGGCGATGGGCGCTTCTCGCGTCATCGCCATTGGGCGTGCGCACGGACGCCTTGCAGTGGCGCGGCAGGTCGGCGCGGATGAGACGATCAGCACGCTCGACACCGACGCCGTGGCTGCTGTCAAAGCGCTGACCGAAGGACGCGGTGCGGACGTAGTCATTGAAGCGGCAGGCAGCGCCGAGACATGGCAAATGGCGTGCCAGATGGCGCGTCCGGCTGCCACAGTCGTCCTATTCAGCGGCTTGCCAGGCGGCACGCAAGTCAGCTTCGACGCGACTCACGTTCACTATGACGAGATCGCGCTCAAAGGCGTGTTTCATCACACGCCGCGCACAGTTGAGCAGGCGCTGCAATTGCTGATCAGCGGTCAAGTGAACGTCAAGCCGATGATCAGCGGCGCAATCGCGCTGCGCGACGTCGAAGACGGCTTGAATCGCATGGCGCGCAGCGAGGCGATCAAGTTGGCAGTGCTGCCCGAACTGAACTGAGCTACAATGTCGTTAATATTTTGAGCGCAACATTCAAGGCATGTGCCTATGCAGGATACCTTAGCGCCTATCTCAATCAGCGCGCCGCAAGCTGAGGAGTTCTTTCCGCTTGCGCTGGCGCGGAATTATGCCTTTCCATTGCAGCATCACGTCATCGGCGGTCAGCCGTTCTTCGCTGTGCAAGATTGGATCGGCGGCTTGACGGATTGCAAGAGTCCTAGTCGGCTTTGGTCTCAGATCAAGCGGCGCGCAACGGCGAAAGGTTTTGCATTCAGCGGACGAATTTTGAAGTTGCCTTACCGCGCTGCGAACGGTCGCGTCTATCAAATGGACTTTGCCGAGCTGAAGCCGCTCTACGAGATAGCGCTGCGACTCAGAGTTCGTGATAGGTTCGTCGAAAGTAAAAACGGCAAGCGCATGCGCGTGAAAGCTGAGTCGCCTGTCTTGAATTCTGTTTGGCGTTATCTGTGGGACGCAGGCGTAATGCTCAACAAGGTTGATCCGTCAAAGGTTGAGGATTGGATCGCTTGGATGCACAACACACGCGGCAATGGCGTCTACAAAGGCTTGTTCATGCAGGCGATTCAAGATGCTGTAGAATGTCCAGCGCCGCGATTTCAGTTGTCGGCTTACGTCAAAATTTTCAATCACGTGGCGCGCAAATTGCGCAGGTTGAGCAATTTGCCTGCTGACGCCGATTTGCTCAAGTTTGGCGACCGTCGCTTGATGGCGGCAGTTTTTGAGTCTATTGCCACAATAGTGCGCGACGACCAACTGTTTTTGCCTTTGAAGACTTGTCTATCCACTATAGACGCGGCGATTGTTTTGACGATCAACTGACAAGATAGCGAGATTTGTTATGACACAGTTAGCTTTGATACCTGATGATGATGCAGCGCTAGAGCTGCGCCACGATCCAATCGAGCAGAGCGCAGAATGGCTGAAAACGCGCGACAAAGGCAAGATCAGTCGCGATCTGTTCACACAAGCCATCAAAGACGCGCTGTCGCAGACTGAAAATCCGCCGCCGCGAGGTGTAGCCTACGCTGAGGCGACCGACGCTGTATACAAGGGACTCTGCAGCTACACAGCCCGAAAGTTAAAAGAGGCACTAGGGCTGCCGCTTAGAGCGAACCTACGCGATCATCTAAGTCAACCTGCTCTGGCAGCTATAGACCTAGTCGAATCCACATCTGCCAAAGAGATGTTAGCGCGTTATGAAGAGCTGACCTATGAGATTTGTCTTCAAATTATAGATGAAATCGCGAGAATCGTCGGAGAAACAGTGAAGAAATTATCCGTGCGCATTGGCGAGGACATCTTCACAGGTCGTCGGCTGAGCGGCGCGCCGCAACTGGAAGGCTAGGAGCTAGGAGTTAGTCGGCACGCATCAGCTGACGGGTGTTTCAGGCACAGCACAATTTCCGATAATGGAAGTTATCAGCAATATCGTTTTGGCAGTGCGCAGTTGTCACTTGGCAGGCAGTGTGGCGAAAATCTGCTCAACGCAAAGTGAGGAACTGTGACTGCCCATGACACGCCTGATCTGGTGGTTGCGCCGCGACCTGCGCCTGAACGATAACGCGGCGCTACATTATGCGCTCACGCACGCTGAGTATGTGATTCCTGTCTTCATCTTCGACGCGACCTTGCTGAACGCTGAGCGGCTGCGCGGCGCGCGCAACGCATGGCTCTTCGATGGCTTGCGCGCGCTCAACGCCGATTTAGCGCGCCATGGCGCACGTCTGATCGTTCGCGAAGGCGCGCCTGCCGATGTGCTGCTCGCGCTGTGCGCAGAGATCGGCGCGGCAGGCGTCGTCTTCAACCGCGACTACAGTCCATACGCTGTTGCGCGCGACTCGGCTGTGCAGAAGGCGCTGCGCGAGCGCGGTCTGCTCGCGCACAGTTGCGCCGACCTGCTCATTCACGAGCCGCACGAAGTGCCGAGCAAAAGCGGCAAGCCGTATGATGTCTATTCGCCTTTCCGCCGCGC
>DAOTWB010000203.1:0-21558 GCA_034436235.1 Anaerolineae bacterium | reverse complement strand
CGCAGCAGCTGCAGGCGGTGTATGTTAGCAGCCGAGATCGCCGTCTTCGGACGGAAAGTGGCGGTCACAGTCTGGATGTACGCCTCAACCTCAGCTTGGAAAGCGGTTGCTGTGGCGTTGGCAGCTGCTGTAGGATTCTGCAGCGCGCGCGCCGTCTGAGCTGCGGCGCGCGTCTGCTCGGCTGCCGCCGTAGGCGAGAGCGTTGATTGCCTGAGCGGCGCCGCTACAGCGGTCGGCGGCGCTGCCTGCTCAGCGGTCTGTTGGCTCAGCGCGTTCGCCACGGGCGTCGTCTGAGCTTCGGCAGGCTGTTGTCGCGCAGGCTGCGCAGCGATGATCGCGATCAGCGCTAAAACGATCAGCGCGCCTGCGCTCGCCAGAAGACCTTTGCTTTTCAAAAGATTCATTGCTCGTAGCTCCTTACATCTGAATTGCTTATCGGCGTTCGTCCTTCAGCGCAATGCTCATGCGCACGCCACATGCAATGTACCACAATTTTCAGATGCATTTCAACGTGCGTCACCGTTAGCGCACAGTGAGCGCAGCGCCGCCGCTGGGCAGCTTGCGCACTTCGATGTGAGTCGGGAAGGCGTCGCGCAGCTCTTCGATGTGCGTCACGACGAGGATCAGATCGAAGCGATCCTGCACTGCGTTGATCGCCTCGATCAGCCGCTCGCGTCCGACCGCGTCTTGCGAGCCGAAGCCTTCATCTATGACCAACGTGCGCAGTTGCGCGCCTGCGCGCCGCGCCAAAAACTGGCTGAGCGCCACGCGCAGCGCAAAATTGATGCGGAAGCTCTCGCCGCCGCTGTAGAGCGCGTAATCGCGCTGCCCTAGCTCATCGCTGATCAGGATATCGAGCGTCTCGATCACGCCTTCGCCGCTCTTTTTGCCGCGCTGAGTCTCGAAGCGCAAGTGCATCCGACCGTCGCTCATGCGCGCTAACAGATCGTTCGCCAGCATCTCTAGCTCGGGAATGGCGGCTTCGATCAGCATGGCAGGCACGCCTTTCTTGCCGAAGGCGCTCTGCAGCTCTTGATAGAGCCGCTCTTGCGTGTTCAGCTCGGTCAGCTGCTCGCGCAGCGCGCGCAGGCGCTCGCGGATGCTCGCCAAGTTCTCCAGCTTGCTCCTGAGCGATGCATAGCTCTCGGTCAGCGCGTTGTAAGTCGCGCGCAGCCGATCGCGCTCGGCGCGCAGCTGCTGCGCCTGCTGCGCGAGCGCGGCAAGCTCAGCCATGCGCGCTTCCAGCGCCGGCAAAGATGCTTCCAGCTCGGCGGCGCGCGCTTGTTTCTGCTCGGCTTGGCGCTGTTTCTCAGTGATGCGCCGCTGCAAAGCAGGCGATTTTTCAAGCGCTTGCCTGAGCCGCTCAGCGCTCAAGCGCGTCTCTTGCAGCGCCATCAGCTCTTGGCGCAGCGCGTCGTGCTTCTCAGGATCGTAATTGAGCGCCTCGGCTTGCCGCTCGCATTCCGCCATGCGCTGGCGCGCCGACTCGGCGAACGATTCCGAATCGAGCTGCGCTTGCAAGGCGGCGCGTTCGGCGCGCAACTGAGCAGCGCGCTCGATGGCGTTCTCAACGGCGCGCAGACTCGCTTCAAGCGTGCCGAGCTGCTTGCTGAGCGCCGCTTCCTGACGTTTGAGCGCACTTTCAGCTGACTCAGCTTGTTTTTTAAGTTGCTCGATCTGCCTATCAGTAACTTTAATGAATTGTTCAGTCTCGCGGTACGCTCTGCGCAGCGCTTCAATCTGCTCATCGTACTCAGCGATGAGCGCGGCGCGCTTCTCGGGCGAGAGCGGCGTGTTGCAGACAGGACACAAGGCAGTTTGCGCGGCTTGCAGCACGTCGCGGCGGCTGCGCAGCTGCTTGCCTTCGCTCTCAACTTGCGCGTTCCTAGCTTCGTGCGCGGCGCGCGCTTCACCGAGCTGCGCGATCTGCTCGCGCAGGGCTTGCTGCTGCGCTTTTTGCTGCTCTAGCGCGGTCAGTTCAGCCTGCGCTTGGGCGCGCTGCCTGTGAAGCGAGTCGCGCTGTGCGGCGTCTCGCTCAAGGAGCGCGATCTGGCGCTCAAGCGCTTCGCATTGCGCGCGCAAGCGCTCGCGCGTCCGCTCGAATTCGGCTTCGGCGGCGCGATAGGCGCTCTCAAGGCGCGCGAATTCGCGGGCGACCGAATCAAGCGCTGTCACTGCGGACTCAAGCTGTTGGCGCTGCGCTTCGGCGCGCTCGATCTGGGCGCGCTGCGCGATCAAGGCGTCGCACTGGGCAGATTCGCGCTGCAGCTCGGCAAGTTCGCGCGTTAGCGCAGCGAGGTCGCTTTTGAGCGCTTGGACGTTCTCTAATACGCTTTTGTGTTCGCGCTGCGCGGCAGCCAATTGATCGGGCAGGTTGCTCAAGGCGCGGTAGGCGTCTTCGGCGCGGTCGAGGTCGTCGCGCGCTTGGTCAAGCTGTTGACGCAAGGCGTCCGCTTGTCCCTGCAGGGCAGGCGCCTGCGCCAATTCCGCCTCAAGGCGCTCGATCTCGCGCTGACCTTCTGCGCGCAGCGCGGCGCACTCACGGGCGCGCTCTTTGGCGCAGGCTTCGTAGGCTTCCCAGTGCGTCAGACCGAGAATTTCAGCCAGAATTTCCTTGCGGCGCGCGGCAGTCTGCGTGGCGAAGGCATCGGCTTTGCCTTGTTGCAAGAAGGCAGAATGGACGAAGGTCTCGTAGTCCAAGCCGACGCGCCGCTTGATCTCTTCATCTATATCGCGGACGTGCGCGTGTTCATTGATGGGCAGCCATTGCTCGCTTGTCGGATCGTAGACGCGCAAAAGGACGGATTGTTTGCTCGTCCTGCCGCTTTTGGTGTACAGGCGCTGCACTTGATAGCGCTGTCCGCTTTGCTCGAAGGTGAGCGCGACGAACATCTCGTGCTGACCGATGTGCAGGAGCTGATCTTTATCGCTGGCGCGCGCTTTTCCCCAGAGCGCCCATGTGATGGCGTCCAGCAAAGATGACTTGCCTGCGCCGTTGGCGCCTGTCAGGCAGGCGACGTGGACGCCGTCCAGCGAGAGCCTGACCTGATCGCGGTAGGCGAGGAAGTTTTTGATGATCAGCTCCAGCGGACGCATGAGCAGCTCAGCGCGCTACCAACCATGCTCAAGGCGCGCGATCAGGCGCTCGGGCATCTCGGCGCGGCGCATTCGCTCTTGCGTGAGGTGGATCGGATATGGCACGCGCCGATACTCAAGGATGTGCTTCTCAACCTCGAGAATGGCGTAGGAAGCGTCGGGATTGGCGTCGCGCGGCTGACCGACGCTGCCCGGATTGATGATCAGGCGGTGTCCGTTCAGCGGGGCAGGTTGACGGTAGACGGGCTGCTGAGCATCGGTATCGCCGCGCTCGGAGAGCTGTTTGTAGATCACGGGCGTGTGCGTGTGTCCGACGAAGCAGTAAGGCGTCTCGAAGTGCGGGAAATTCAAGGCGGCGATGATCGGATCGAGGATGTATTCCCAGACAGGCTCGCGCGGGCTGCCGTGCGCCAATGTGTACTGCCCTAGCACGAAAGTGGTGGGCAAGGCGTCTAGATAAGCGATGTTCTCAGGCTTGAGCGTCTCTTGTGTCCAGAGGACGACCTTGCGCGCATCAGCGTTGAAGGTGCGGATGTCCAATCGGTTCAGCGCTGCCCAGTCATGGTTGCCTGCCAAGCATAAGTGCGGCAAGGTCTTGAGCAGCTCGCAGCACTCGTTGGGATCAGGTCCATAGCCGACCACATCGCCTAAGCACCACACATAGTCCCACTCGCCTTTAGCATCGGTGAGGACGCTCTCGAAAGCCGCCAAGTTGGCGTGAATATCGGAAATGATCAAAATCCGCATAGTTTGCCTACGTTCCAAGCGAAGATTTGGTGCAGCACCTGACTTGTGAGGTATCTTAGCACGAAAATGGACGGTCTGCGAAAAAACGGACCGCTGACTTCGTGAAAAATTCATATAGGGCGTTATAATGGAGCGCTATGTGGAGAAAAACGCTCTGGAGACGGCTCGTGGCGGCGGCGCTGCTGAGCTTGGGCGTGAGCGCGTGTGCCGCGCCTGCCACACAAGCGACTCAGACGCCGCTGCCGAGCGATTTCATAAGACGCAACGCCGATTGGCGACCTGTGATCCAGACTTTCGATGGCTATCAGATGGTGCGCGTGCCGCGCGGTTGCTTCAAGATGGGCATGGAAGGCGGACGGCGCGATGAGCGTCCTGTGACTGAGGTGTGCATCACGCGCGCTTTCTGGCTTGACCGTTTTGAGGTGACCAATGCACAATATGGCTCTGAAGGCGGCTATGGCGGCGCGAACGTGCCGCGCGGCAACCTGACGTGGTTCGAGGCGCGCGATTTTTGCGCGGCGCGCGGCGGGCGCCTGCCAACAGAGGCGGAATGGGAATACGCTGCGCGCGGACCAGACGGTCTGATCTATCCTTGGGGCAATATCCTGATGCCTGATCGCTTGAACTTCGATCAGCGGCAGCTTGAGCCTTCGCCTGTGGGCAGTTTTCCGAAGGGCGCATCGTGGGTTGGCGCGGAAGATATGAGCGGCAACATGTGGGAATGGGTGAGCAGCCTGTACATGCCGTATCCGTATCGCGCTGACGACGGACGCGAGGATGCGAACAACACGACCTTGCCGCGAGTCTTTCGCGGCGGTTGGCTGAGCTATGTGGACTATGGCACAAGCGCTGTGATGCGCTTCCGCCTTGCCGCTGATGAACGCGATTGGCGGATCGGCTTCCGCTGTGCAAAGGACGATTGAAGCATCCATGAGACAAGGCTCTAAAGCGCTGCGCCGCCTCGCGTTGATCGGCTTTGGCGTGTTGCTGGCATGGCTGATCGCCGAAGTCGCCTTGCGGCTTGGCTTTGAGTTCTTGCCGCCGCGCATTCAGGCTGAGTTGCAAGGCGTGCGGCGCGTGCCATGGTCGGATGAGCGCATTGTGCCTGCCTTTCCGTTCATCTTGGATCGCACAATTCAGGTGCGCCTGCCTGTCGGCTTGCGAGATTATCCCGTCCGTTGGAGCGACGCGCGCTTTCAGGTGGATACGATCAGCGTTTGGGACGGTCATGAAGTTGGCTTTCGCAGCGCGCCTGCGCGTTATCCGCTGGACGTGATGACCTTCGGCGATTCGTTCACTTTCTGCTGGACAGACTATGCCGATTGTTGGGTGACGCAGCTGGCGCAGCGCTATGGCAATTGGTTCAATGCGGCGGTGCCAGGCACAGGCACTGCTGGTCAGTTCGCGCTGATGCAACAAATCGTGCCGCCGACTAAGCCGCGCTTGGTCATTTGGACATGGTTTCCAAACGATCTGAAAGATGTTTATGACCTTGACCTGTTGCAAGGCAAGACTGAGCCGCTGGAGACGCCGCCGCCGCTCAATCCTGACCTTGAGCCTGTCGGTCTAGGGCAATTTTCGGCAGTGGCGCACCTGATCTACGTCGCGCTGACGCCGCCAACTGTCCTGACGCCTTATCAGCACTATCAGACCGTGTTTGTGAGTGACCGTCCGCTGCTGATCCGCACGACGGAATATCCGCACGCCGACTCGCTGGCTTGGTCGGCGAATCGCTATGGCTTGGCGCGCACGCTGGAGATTTTTGACAGCGCGCGGCGCTTTTTGCGCGATGAAATCGGCGCTGAGCTGCTGATCGTGCTGCTGCCGACCAAAGAAGAAGCCTATAGCGCGGCGCTGAGCGCGACGCTCGGCGCGGAGTACATCGAGTCCATTGGCGAAGGACGGCGCGCTATCATCGCGCACTTGGCAGCCGAAGGCTACCATCACCTTGACGCACTGCCTGCGCTGCGCGACGCCGTCGCGCGCGGCGAGCGCGTCTTCTACAGTTTCGACTCGCACTTAGACGCGAGCGGCAATCGGGTATTGGCGCAGCTCGTCGCTGAATATCTCGACCGTGAAAAGTTGCTGCCAAGCCGTGAGTGATGATATTATCGTAGGCTGAACACTCAGAAGTTCCTCAGGACGACAAAAGGGAACAATGCGACTCTCACGTCGAGACGTAGTTGATGCAGTCTTCGTCTTTGCACTATTTGCGTTTGTGGTTGTGGCAAGCCTGTTACGAGTCGAATTTGGCGATACACTGCAGTACAAGGACGGCTGGTGGTATCTCAGCCGCGCTTGGCAGCACACACACGGCGTAATTGATAATCTATCTTTCTACACGCTTGCCTATCCGCTTTTGGTAGGCGTGATCAACGGGCTTGTCTACGATTTGCCTGTCTCAGGGATGATCGCCAACGCGATCATCCTGCTCTTCATGGCTTTTGGCATATATCTGATCGGCAGATTATTTTTCAGCCGCGCTGTTGCCCTGTTGAGCGTTTTCATCTTCATGCTCAACGGCAAGTTGCTCTATCACGTTCGGATGTTCAATGCCGATTTGCTCTTCATGGCGGCTGTGACTTGGATGGTGATCGTCGCAACTTTGCTCGTCAGGACGACGCGTCGAGTTTGGGCAGTTGTTCTAGCTATTCTAGTAGGCGTATCGCCATATATTCGATTCGAATCTTATGTTTACGGAGCGCTCATCTTGCTGGTTGCGGCGATATTCTACAAGCGCGCGCATGGCTTTCAGGCGTTGGCTCGACAGGCGCTTTTCATTGGATTTATCGTCGGGCTGCTGTGGATGACCTATGCCGTCTGGTTTTTGAGCGGCGCTGACGATCTAGGCGGTATTACAAATACTTGGCGTTATACAACAGCTCATAAACTTGCGAGTTGGGTGCAAAATCTAGCCCAAACTTTTAATGCGCTAGACTGGATAGTAATTTTTACGAGCGCCTATTCATATATCGCAGCTTTGAAGAAAAAAACGCGCAGAGATAAAGCGAGCGCAATTCGAGCCATAGCTTTTCTGAGCATTCCAATAGCTGTAGCAGGCGTTTATGTAGCTTTTGCGACGCCTCAGCCGGATGCTCGCTACGCTTTCCACGTTTTGCCTTACCTTGCCATTGCTTATAGTCTTGCTATACACAACTTATATCAATACAAAAGGTTGTTTTCTGTAGTGTTAATTGCACTTGTCCTATATGTGCTTATAGCAGCAGGCACTGTGGGAACTTTACCTGCTCCGATGGCGTTCCAGAGCGATGCGCGAGCAGTGGCAATCAAGCAACTCGCAGGCGATATACACTTTTGGAAGCACGAGAATGGTTACCGAGATGCAACCATTCGCACAATGTGTACAGATTTGATGATCTTCGCTCAGTTTGATGTGCGTCTTCCCTTCACAGGATTAACCTTCAACTCGCAGCGCTTTGCGCCGCCAGAGCGCGCCTTGCCTGAAATGGCAGCGCACGGCGATCTTCTGTTGACCTGTCCAAAAGGCGAGATCATCTCAGATTTAAGAGGCATCAGTTCATATTGGGTTGATTTCTATGAACACTTGAATGCTACGCCTGTGCTGAGCGAAAACGATCCGCTGGAAGAAGTGGGAAGAATTGGCGAGTATAAAATCTATCGTGTTAAGCCTGAAGCGGCGAGCGAGCGCCAATTTACAGCAAAGTGAGCTGCTGCTGACTTTGTGCAACATTCCAGCGGCAGCTCAGAATGTTGAGAACTCATGCTGAAACAAAGCATTCTTTGCCGCTTGGCACGGCTGATCAGCGCGTTGATCGGCCTCGCCTTGCTCTTCGAGATCGGCGTGCGCGTTTTTTGGACGACGCTGCCTAACGAGCTGCGCTTGGCGATTGTCGGCGTGCGCCTTCTGCCTTGGTCTGAAGAGACGCTTGCGCTGCCTGCGACCAAGCTAAAAGTGCAAGACGCGGAAGCGCAGGCTGAGAGCCTGGATGTGTTGGCACTCGGCGACTCGTTCACCTTCTGTTGGATGGACGCGAGCGATTGCTGGATTGCGCACTTGAGCGCGCATGGCTGGCGCGCATTGAGCGCAGCGGCGCTCGGCAGCGGCTCGACAGAGCAGTTGAACATGTTGCGCAAGCTCTTGCCGAGCCTCAAGCCGCGCCTGATCATCTGGCAGTGGTATCACAATGACGCGGAAGATAACTGCCGCCTGGCGCGCCGCAACGTCACTGCACAAGCCACAGCCGAGTCCGCGCCTGAGCGCGCGCCTGCCATCGGCAGCGGACTAGGGCGATACTCGGCGTTAGCGCGTATGATCGGCAATTGGTTGCGCTGGCGCGCCTTGACGCCGCCACAGCCGCCGCCCGTCGTTCCCGCGCCCGACTCTGAGCTGCCGTGTGAGAGCGACATGACGAGCGTCTTGGACGATTACGCCGCAGGCATCGCGCTCGCCGCTGAACACGGCGCGACGGTCGTCATAGCGCTTGTGCCGCATATTGACGAAGTGGAAAGCGCGCAAGAATCCCACTTAGCTGCGACGCAAGCGCGCCAAATTTTGCGCGATCACTGCGCAGCGCGCGGCTACCATTGCGTCGATCCATTCGAGACGTTGCGCGCAGCCTATCGAAGCGGTCAGCGCATGTACAATCGCGCCGACCTGCACTTGACCGCCGAAGGCAGACGCTTGTTCGCCGAAGCGTTGATCGCCTACATTGAACAGCACCGACTTTTGCCTGAAAGGACGGCTACCTATGCCGACTGACGTGCTGCTGATCGCGCTGATCAGCTTTTTGATCGGTCTCTCGAAAGGCGGACTCGGCGGACCGGTCCTCGGCGCCATGATCGCGCCACTGCTGAGCCAAGTGATGCCTGTGCAGCAAGCGGTCGGCATCACTTTGCCAATGCTCCTGACAGGCGATGCGATGGCGCTGCGCGCGTATTGGCGCGCTTGGGAATGGCGCTACCTGCGCCTTTTGCTGCCGGCGGCGCTGATCAGCACCTTCATCGGCGTCGCGTTGCTGCGCGAGCTGCCTAACGAGACGCTCAAGCGGCTGCTCGGCTTATTTTGCCTGTTGACCGTGATCTACAAGCTGGTCAGCGATGCGCTGAAGCAGCTGACCTACACGCCGCGCCAATGGCACGCTTGGTTAGCAGGCTTCATCGCAGGTCTTGGCTCGGCAGTGGCGAACGTCGGCGCGCCTGCCTTCACGGCGTATATGCTGCTGCAGAAAGTCTCGCCGCGCGTCTTCATGGGCACCGTGACCGTCTTCTTCGGCGTCTTGAACGTGCTGAAAGTGCCGCTCTTTCTCTCTATCGGCGCGCTAGAGCCGCAAGTGTTCCTCAGCTTGGCGTGGGTGCTGCTGCTGGTGCCGCTCGGCGTCGCGGCGGGCTATTGGCTGGTCAAGCGCTTGAGCGCGCGCGTCTTTGAGCTTTCGATGTTGGCGCTGCTGGTCTATATCAGTGTGGCGCTGCTGTTTGGCTAGGCGGCTTCTGGCGTGGCTCGGCGAGGCGCAAGGCTGAGAGCCAACCGAGGCTCGCCAGCAGGATCGAGCCGATGAAGACGACCGGATACAGGCGCACGTTGACGGTTGCGATGGGCAGGAAGCTGGGCAGGATCGCCTCAAGGTTGCCGAGCGCAGGGCGCGCCGTGAGCTGTAAGAGCAAGCCGCCGAGGACGGGCGCGAGATTGCTGACAGCGCTGATCGTGTTAGTCAGACCGATGTAGATCGGACGCGCGTGCGGCGGCGCGTGCGTGATCATCCAATCGAAGTAGCTTGGGAAGATCGTGCCGCTGACCACGCCCATCAAAAAGAAAGTGGCATACAGAGCAGGCTGTCCCAAACCGAGATAGCTGAGCAGCGCAAAGACGGCTTCTAGCACCAAGCAAGCGCCGGCGAGCAAAATGACCGCCTTGCTGCCCGAGCGCCTGCTCAGCACGCCCATGGCCAGCGCGCCGCCTGCATTGCCGAGCTGGATCAAGATGATCGTATCGGCGATCAGCACCTCGCTGCGGATGCCCAGTCCGCCTGTGGCGAAGATGGTATAGAATGGCGCGCTCATCGTAGCGAGATCGAAGAGCAGGCGCGTGCGCACAAAATGCCTGAAGGCGCGGTCGGTGCGCAGCACATTGCCCAAGAAAGCGCCGTACTCGCGCACATTCGGACTCTGCGTTGCGATTGGCGCAGGCTGTTCTTCGCGCAGCAGCGCCAGACCGATGCCGCCGCACACAAAAAAAGCGCCTGCCACAGCGAAGACCAAGCCGTAGTTCAGCGGAAAGGCTAAGCCCGAGCCGCCAATCGCCCAGCGCGCGAATTGGCTCATGCCAAAAGCGCCGAAAGCTACCGTGAACTGTCCAATGCCGAAGAGCGTGCCGCGCAATTTGTTCGGTATCGAGCTGCCCAGCAGATCGCCCCAGCCCAGCGTGACCACTGAGTCGCCTACGGCGAACGCCCAATAGCCGATCAAGAACGCGATCAACATGAATTGCGTGTTGCGCGGCTCAACTGTGACCAGCATGATGGCAATGCCGATCATGGTCAAGCGCACGAACGGCGCAGGCAGCAAGAACGGCTTGCGCCATGTGCGCCGATTGACGATCTGCGCCAAGAAGAGCTGCGGCACAAGCCAACAGAAGTAATAGGCGCCAGTCGCCAAGCCGATCAAGCTCTGATCGCTAGTTAACTGACTGACGAAATCTGGGATGAAGGCGCTGCTAGTGCCGACCATGCCGAAGCCGACGCCGAAAGCGAAGTAATCCAGCACGAAAAGGACGAAGTTGCGCCGCAGATGCGCATAGCGCGGCGCTGTGGTAGCCGTTGCCGTCATGATGCTATCGGTTGTCTCGCTCTCTGAAAGTCGCTAGTAAGGCTTCAGCCAGCTATTCAGCCATGTGTAGGCTTTGTAGCGCATGGCAGGCTCGAAGCCGCTGCCACGCGGATAGACGTAATGCGCCAGGCGCTGTGGCACGCCCAGCCGCTGATAGGTGAGCAGCGCACGCTGGTAGATTTCGGCAGCATCCGTGCTGTGCGCGTCGCCTACGACGGTCGAGAGCAAGAACGGACGCGGCGCGACCAGCGAGAGGATGTCATGCAGATCGGCGACCTGCATCAGGCGCGGCACGACAAACTCAATTTGAAACCAATTGCCCTGCCGCACGGTCTCGCGGTAGCTCATCAGGCTGCCGTGCGCCACAGTCGCGATCAGGCGCGGCTCGAAGGCGGCTGCCCAGAGCGCCATGCGCGCGCCGTAGCTCTGCCCGATGAAGCCGAGCCGTGCGCTATCCACTTCAGGGCGCGTGAGCAGGTAATCCACAGCGCGGCTGATATCCGAGATCAAGTGGCGCAGCATGGTCTCGCCGCGCAAGAGCAGGACGGTATACTGCTGCAGCGTATAGGCAGCATCGTAAGCGGCGCCGTTGCTGTGCGGCGAGCGTCGCTCGCCATAGCCGAAGGCATCCGGCGCCATGACAACGTAACCGAGCCGCACCAGCTCAACGCCGATGGACGGGCGCGCTTCGTCCACCATCTCGTCCTTGCCTGCGGCGAAGTTGCCGCTGCTGTGATGGCAGATGATGGCAGGGCATGGCGCGCTCACGCCTTTCGGGATGAGCAAGTGCGCGTAGCTCCACTGATTCGGGCTGACCTGATACTTGATATGCTCGCGACGGTAATGGTCGCGCTCAGCGACTGCCAGCACGTACGGCGAGAGCGGCGCAGGATCGGGCGGCGCGCCTAACACAGAGGTCAGCGATTGTTGCAGCATCTCAGCCAAGCTCGTCTCTGAGGTTGAGCGCACCATTTCTCTCTGCCTATCTGTCATTCTGTTCAGCTTGCCTTATATTTTGATCGAAAGTGACGCTTTTTTCAAAAAGTGGCGCTGCGCACTGCCTATCTTTAGAAAATCTGTGCTATACTGATTGCAGCGCAACAGATGCATCTTGAGAGAGTGGTATGAGCGACCGACCTGCTGACTCAGCTGAGCGCGAAGCCGCTGCGCAGCGCGCCGCCGAGCTGCGCCGTCTGTTGAACGAACACAACTATCGCTACTTTGTGCTTGCCGCGCCGACCATCAGCGATGCTGAGTACGACCAACTCTTCGACGAGCTGGACGCCATTGAGAAGCGCTATCCTGAGCTGATCACGCCCGATTCGCCTACGCAGCGCATCGGCGATGACCTTGACGAGCGCCTGCCCAAAGTGACACATCCTGCGCCGATGCTCAGCCTTGCCAAAGCCTACACAGCGGACGAGCTGCGCGCTTGGCAGGCGCGCCTTGAGAAAGTCCTCGATACGCGCGCTGCGTTCGCCTATACCGTTGAGCCGAAATTCGACGGCGTCTCAGTCGTCTTGACCTACACAGACGGCGTCTTGACGCTCGGCGCGACGCGCGGCGATGGCTACACAGGCGATGACGTCACGCCGAGCGTGCGCACCATTCGCAGCGTGCCGCCGCGCTTGCCTGCCACGCCTGAGGCGCCGCCAGTGCCACAGCGCTTGGTCGTGCGCGGCGAAGTGGTCATTCACAAGGATGACTTCAAAGCCTTCCAAGCGCGGATGCAAGCTGAGCAGCCTGAAGGCGCCGCCAAGTTCGTCAATGCGCGCAACACAGCCTCAGGCGCGCTGAAACAGCTCGATCCGAAGGTCGCGGCGTCGCGTCCGCTCACCTTCTACGCCTTCGGCATTGTAGATGCCTCTGATGAGCTAGGCGAGCGCTTGCCGCGCGACCAATACGCTGTTTTGCAATACTTGCGCGCGCTCGGCTTCCTGACCAGCGATCATGTGCGCCGCTTTGAATCTTTGGAAGACGCAATCGCCTATGTACAAGCCTTCGAGGCGCATCGTCACGACCTGCCCTTCGAAATTGACGGCATGGTCATCAAAGTGGACGACGCGGCGCTCTACAACGCGCTCGGCATCGTCGGCAAGAATCCGCGCGGCGCCATCGCCTATAAATTTCCGCCCGAAGAAGTGGTCACGCGCTTGGTCAAGGTCACGTTCAACGTCGGACGCACGGGCATGATCGTGCCAAGCGCCGAGCTGGCGCCGGTCTTCGTCAGCGGCGCGACCATCCGCCAAGCGACCTTGAATAACTTCGAGGATATCGCGCGCAAAGACGTGCGCATCGGCGATTGGGTGCGCATCAAGCGCGCAGGCGAGGTGATTCCGTTCGTGATCGGCGCGCTGAGCGAGCGACGCGACGGCACGGAGCAGATCATCGCGCCGCCTGAGCGCTGTCCGTTCTGCGACGCGCCTGTAGTGCGCGCCGAAGGCGAGATCGCGTACTATTGCAGCAATCTAGACTGTCCTGAGCGGCGCGCGCGGCAATTGGAGTATTTCGTCGGGCGCGGACAGATGGACATCGAAGGGCTGGCGGAACGCGGCGTGCGTCAGCTGCTTGAGGCAGGGCTGGTGCGCGACGAAGCCGATCTGTTCGCGCTGAGGGCAGAGCAACTTGAGCCGCTGGAAGGCTACGGCGCGCAGAAGGTCAAAAAGCTGCTGGCGAGCCTTGAAGCGGCTAAGAGTCGTCCTCTGGATCGCGTGATCACGGCGCTGGGCATCCCAGGCGTCGGCTTGACAGTAGCGCGCTTGCTCTTGAAGCACTTTCCGAGCCTTGAGGCGCTGCAGAGTGCCACGCTTGAGCAGCTGGACGCCGTTCACGGCATTGGCGAGGCGCTCGCGCAGACGGTCGTGGCATGGTTTGCCGAGCCGCGCAATCGCGCCTTGCTGGAGAAGCTGCGCGCGCACGGCGTGCAGATGTCGCCATTGGAGAGCGCCGCGCCGCGCTCATCTGCGCTGAGCGGCTTGACCTTCGTGCTGACAGGCACGCTGCCGACCTTGACGCGCGATGAGGCAGCCGCGCTGATCGAAGCGCACGGCGGCAAGGTCGCCAGCAGCGTCAGCAAAAAGACCAGCTACGTGGTGGCAGGCGAAGCAGCCGGCAGCAAGCTGGAGAGAGCGCAGGCGCTCGGCATTCCTGTGCTGGATGAAGCAGGCTTGCACGCGCTGATCGCAGAGCGCTCAGCTTTGCGGCAGGACTAGCGGCGGCACCTCGGCGCTATCGCGCGCAGCGGCGATCACGGGCGGCAGATTGCGGAAGGCGCGCGCGATGCGCGTGCCATGCCATGTGATCCAACTGCCTTCCACGACGTAAATGTGACCGTTGCGCACGGCAGGCACGTCCAGCGCGTCGAAGGCGAGCGCGTCGGCTTCTGTGAAGGCATATGGCTCGGTCGGCAGCAGGATGATCTCAGGCTGCGCTGCTTCAACTTCTGCCAATGTGATGCGCGGATAGCGCGTGTCGCGTCCTGCGCGGCGCGGATCGTCAGCCGCGAGCGGCTCAGCGCGACCGAGATCGGCAGCCAGTGGAAATTGCCGCTCGCGCTCAGCGAAGACGTTCAGCGCGCCGCACGTGAAGAGCAGATCGTGCGCGAAGGTTTGCGCGTTGAAGGTCATCCACGGATCGCGCCAGATCGGCACAAAGGCGCGCACAGGTGGATTCTGCTCAGCGTAGCGGCGCATCATCTCGTACGTGATCTCGATCAGGCGCACGCGATGCACCATCGAGGCTTCCTCGAAGACTTCCATGATCTGCCACAGCAGCTCGATCGCGTCGCGCACGGTGTTCGGCTGCGTCACCCAGATTGGAATGCCTGCTGCTTGCAGCGCTTCGGCGTCCTCGCGCCGATTTTCCTCGCTGTTGAGCATCACCAGGTCAGGCGCCAGCGCCTTGATCTTCTCAAGGTCAGGATTCTTCGTGCCGCCGACCTTCGGCAGCGCCTTCGCCGACTCAGGATAGATGCAGTAGTCGGTCACGCCGACCACGCACTGCCCGAGATTCAGCTCGAAGAGCGACTCGGTCAGGCTCGGCACGAGCGATACTACGCGCTGCGGCACAAAATCCACAGGCAGCGAGTAGTCGTAAGCGTGCGTGTAGCGCGCTTCAAGATCGGCGTCATGCGGCGTTTGAATCGGCTCGTCCGTGCGTTCGCTCATGGCGTCTCTCAGGCTTGATCAGGCGTGCGCAACGCGCTACCCAATAGGACGGTCACTTGGCGCTCGCCCCAGACTTCCACTTGTCCCTCAGCGCCGAGCGCCAAGGCTGAGCGGCTGCCGATGCCGATGCCATACGCGCTCGGATGCGCTGCCAGCAGCGCGTGCAACGCCGCCGTGCGCTCAGGCTGCTCATAATCGGGCATGATGATCGCGTTCTCGACCCAGCCCAAACCTTGCGCGCCTGCCACAAAGCTGCCTAGCGCCGCCGCGCCTGCGCCAATGCCCAAGATCACAGCGCCGCGCGCATAAGCTGCTTTCATGCCTTCCAGCGCCGCGCCCGGCAAGGCTGCGCGCAGCGTCTCAGCCGCCTGACCGTCGCCCAAGATGATCATGCCCGCTTCGTCCAGCTGCGCACGGATAGTCGCGTCATCTTCAGTGACCACGTCCACCAGATAGCCTGCTGGCGCGCCCATCTCGTCCAGCAGCGCCAAATGCCGATCGGCTGTGTCGGCGTCGCCGGCTGCCCAGATGTACGCGATAGGCTCGCCATAAGCGATGCGCGTCAAGGCTTGCGCCTGAACTTCAAACTCCACGTCTTCTCGGTCGTCCAGCTGCGCGCTGCTGCCGGCTAGAACGAGCCAACCGCGTCCGTCGCGCCAGCGCAAGATGTTCACCTGTGGCATATGCGTTCAATTCTGCGCCGCTCGCAGCGCGTGATGTAGACGCGGCACTTTGCCGCGCTCCTGCTGATAGCGCAGCCAATCGCCGTGCGGAATCTCAGTGTGCGGATACGCCGCCAAGACCTCAGGATCGCCGATGTAGAGCCATGCCCAAGCCTCAGCGCCGCCGCCCAGCTGCACGCGCCGCCGCACGCGCCGATACAAGCCGCGCTCGCCCTGCGCCGCGTTCGGATTGTAGCCTTCCAGACGATCCAGCTCTGCCAGCAAGCGCGGATAGTGCGCAGGATGCAGCACCATCACCTCGCCTTTGACCGTGACGCCGTCTTCAGGCGCGGCATCCACCATCACCGGGAAAGCGCCGAGCGAGTACAAGCGCATGTTGGCGATCTCAGCCGCGAATTCGCTGACCGTGTAGCCGCACAGCAGGCGCATGTAATTGCGCTCGCCGTGCCGCAGCGTGCCATAGGCGAAGATCGGCGTTTGCAGCCACTCGCGCGTTGCGCGCACAGGACGCACTCTCATCAGCTTCACCTCTACGCGCTCGGCAGCACGTACTCAGCTACTGCCGCCGCCAACAAACCAACGCCGAGCGGCAGCGCGTCTTCATCGAAATCAAAACGCGGATGATGGTGCGGAAAATCCAAGCCGCGCGCGTGATTGGCAGAGCCGACGAAGAAATATGTGCCAGGCACGCGCTCCAAGAAGCACGCCATATCTTCGGACGCCATTGTGCGCGCGTCGTCAATCAAGGTCAGCTCAGGCGCTACGCGCTTGAACGCCGCGCGCAGCCGCGCATTGACCTGCGCGTCGTTGCTCAGGGCAGGCGCCAGCAAGCGCGCGCGCACATCGGCTGTGCAGCCGAGCGCAGCCGCCACGCCATCGGCGATTTCATGCAAGCGGCGCGTCACCAGCTCGTTTGTGGCAGGCTGATACGTGCGAAAAGTGCCGCCGAAGGTCACTTCGGATGGAATCACATTGTGCGCGTCGCCGCCGTGAATGTAGCAGACCGAGAGGACGGCAGTGTCCAGTCCGCTCACGTTGCGGCTGACCACGCTCTGCAGCGCGGTGATGATCTGCGCGGCAGCGAAGATCGGATCGCGCGTCTCGTCAGGCAGCGCGCCGTGTCCGCCTTTGCCATGCACCGTGATCGTGAAATCGTTTGCGCTCGCCATTGCCGCGCCTTCGGTCACGCTGACCGTGCCGACGGGCAGGCTGTTCCACAAATGCAAGCCGAGCGCCACTTGCGGCGCAGGCGCTTCCAGCACGCCGTCAGCGATCATGGCGTTCGCGCCTGCCGCGATCTCTTCCGCAGGCTGGAAGACGAACTTGACGCGCCCTGCCAGCCGCTCGCGCTGCGCAGCCAATAACTTCGCCACGCCCAGACTGATGGCGACGTGTCCATCGTGTCCGCAGGCGTGCATCTTGTTCGGCACTTGCGAGCTGTACTCGGTCGCGTTCGCCTCGTGGATCGGCAAAGCGTCCATATCACAGCGCACCAGCACAGTCACGCCGTCCTGCGCGCCTTCCAGCAAGCCGACCACGCCTGTCTTGCCGATGCCTGTCTGCACTTCCAAGCCGAGCGCGCTCAGTTCAGCCGCCACGATGCTCGCTGTGCGCAGCTCTTCAAAGGCAAGCTCAGGCTGTTGATGCAGATCGCGGCGCCGCGCCACCAGTTCAGCGCGCAACGCCTGCGCGTGCGCTAACCAATCTATCGCCATCGGATATCTCTCGTCTCGTGCATCCGCCGCAGTAGATTATAGACGAGTCGCGGCGCTTTCTACAAGGCTCGATCGCTAGGCGCCGTGCGCGAGCAGGCGCTCGTGTTCGATCTTCATACAGCGATCCATGACGACGCGCAAGCCTGCTTCGCTGGCGCGCTGCGCCGCCGCTTCATTGACGATGCCCAGCTGAATCCAGATCGCCTTCGCGCCGACAGCGATGGCGGCTTCAACTGCCTCTGGCACGTCCTCAGCGCGGCGGAAAACATCCACGATGTCAATTGGCGCTTGAATTTGATCGAGCGCGGCGAAGACAGGCTGCTCAGGCGTGCTTGGCGCGCTCGGATTGACGGGATAGATCGTGTAACCGTGCGCTTGCAAGTAGCGCGCCACTTCGTTCGATGGACGGTCGGGCTTGGGCGACCAGCCTACAACGGCGACGTGCTGCGCCGCCTGCAACAGCTGGCGGATTTCCTCATCAGTGGTCAGGCGCATGAGCGAGACTCCTCAACAGGCACTTTGTGTCTTCATTCACAACTATAGAGTCGCTCAGGCGCGACGATTCTTACGCTGCTCGCGCTGAGCGGCTCATTGCGGCGCGGGAATCCGCAATTGCTGCCCGACGCGGATGAAATCGCCTTCCAGCAAGCCGTTGGCTTGGCGCAACTGCTGGACAGTGATGCCGAACTTGCGCGCGATCGCGCCGAGCGTATCGCCTTTCACAACCGTGTAAATGCGCTCGGTCAGCTGAATCGGCGTGGGCAGCGCGGCAGGATCGGCGGGCGCAGGCGGCGCGGCGACCTGACCGGCAGGCGGCGCGTTGCTGCTCACGCGCGGCGCGCAGTTCGGCACGATCAAGACATCGCCGGGCTTCAGACTATCGGGATTATTGCGCAGCCAAGGATTGACGTTCAGGAAGTCCTGATTGGTCAGGTTGTACATACGAGCGATCTTGCTGAGCCATTCGCCGGGCTGCACAGTGTGCTGGCACGGATTATCGGTCGGCAACGCGGTCGGCGTAGGCGGCAGGATCGGCGGCGCTTCGGTCGGCAGCTCAGGCGACGGCTCGGCAGGCGCCTCGGTCGCGGCGGTCTCTGGGAACATCTGGAAGGCGGTCGCCGTCGGCTCAGGCGTCTGAGTGGGCAGCAGAGTCGGCGTCTCGGTAGGCGGAATGTAGCCTTCGGCAGGCAACGGCGTGATGAAAGGCGTGGCGCTCGGCGCGATGTTTGGCGTGGCGGTTGGCTCAGGCGTCAGGACGGCGATATCTACGCTGGTCGGCTCAATCTCGCGACCTGCCGGCTGGAAACAGGCGGCTGCCGATAGCAGCAGCGCGCAGCTGATCGTCCATCGTCTCAGAGATATTTTGCGCCGCATGGCTCGCACTCCTGAATCAGACTATGTACAGCATAGCGCGTTTATCGGCTTTAGACAATAGCCTTGCCGCGCGCAGTGTGTGCAGCACAGCAAAGCCTGTTATAATCGGCAGCACGTTTCACCGTGCTTGGAGCAACCTGATGAGCCGTGTGATCAATCCTGAGCGCGCAGGCAAGCTGCGCAATCAACATATGCGGACTGCCGCTGAGCTGCTGCGCCGTCTTGGGCAGAAGCCTGAAGTGGACGCCGAGGCGCGCGATATGGTCGCCACGCTGATTTATTGCTTCCGCGAGATCGAAGACAGCATCGAAGTCTCGATGCAGGCGTGGGAAAAGCGCAACTACTGGAACAAGGTGGAGCAGTTTCGCGCGCAGTGGTCATGGCTGAGCGCGGCGTGCGGTCGCCTTGAGGAGTTGGTGCGCACAGGCGCTTGGGAGCAACTGCCGATGCACATCCTGCCGTTGTTGCCGCACTTTGTGACGATCACGATCAACAAGTTCACGCGCACGCCTGAGACGTGGGCAGGCGCTTACGAGCGGCTGATGGCGGAATACGCGCAGCAAGGCGGCGGATGAACGGCTATCCGATTCCGACGGCGACCGTGCGCGTGACGCATGAGGTCAGCCGTTCGCGTTTGATTGCCACGCTCGGCTGCGCCGAGAGCGCCTCAGCGGCGCGTCAGTTCATCGCCGATGTGCGCGCTGAGATGCCTGATGCATCGCATCACGTCTACGCCTTTCGCATCGGCTATGGCAATAGCGTGAACGAAGGTCTCTCGGACGACGGCGAGCCGAGCGGCACAGCGGCGCCGCCGATCATGGCAGTCTTGCGCGGCGCTGCCATCGGCGATGTGGTGCTGGTGGTGACGCGCTATTTCGGCGGCATCAAGCTCGGCACAGGCGGTCTGGTGCGCGCCTATGGCGAAGCAGCGCGGCTTGCCATCAGCGCGATGACGACGCGTCCGAAGATCGCCGTATGCCGTTTGGAACTTGATGTGCCGGATGCGCTCTACGAGCGCGTGCGACGGCTGAGCGCGCAGCACGCTGCGCATATCGAGTCTGAGCGCTTCGCCGAGTCGGTCAACCTGCTGATCGCCCTGCCCGAGCCTGAAGTCGCGGCATTCAGCGCTGCCCTGCGCGACCTGAGTCACGGCAGCCTTGTGCCACGCCTGAGCGCTTCGGCAAGCGCTGATTAGCGCGCTGCGCTGCATCCGAAAGTCTGGGAGCGTGCTGTGTTGTCGACTGAACAAGAGACAAGCTGGCTGATCAGCGCACGGCAAGGCGATCAAGCCGCTTTTGGCGAGCTGGTCAAGCTGCACCAGAACGCGGTCTACAATCTCGCCTATCGCATTCTGGGCAATCGCGTTGAGGCGGAAGACGCCGCACAAGAGACGTTTCTGCGCGCCTACGCCAATCTGGATCGGTACGATATGGCGCGTCCGTTTCGCACGTGGCTGCTCTCGATCACTTCGAATTTCTGCATCGATCGCCTGCGCCGCCGCCGCTTGAAATGGCTCTCGATTGACGAGCCGTTGCCGCCGCGCACCTTGCTGCACAGCGACGAGCCTGAGCCTGAAGAAGCCGTCATCGCCAGCGAGCGCGCCGCGCTTGTGCAGCAGCTTTTGGCGGAACTCTCGCCCGATCATCGCGCCGCGGTTGTGCTACATTATTGGTACGATTATTCCTATCAAGAGATCGCTGAGATGCTGCGCACGACCGAGAGCGCCATCAAGAGCCGTCTCTTCCGCGCGCGCCAAGCGCTCGCCGCCAAGCTGATCGAATGGCAGCGCGATAGACAACTCGCCGATGTTTTTGAGGATGAATAGGAGACCGCGCTGATGAGCGCAGAGCATGATGACGCAAAAAAAGCTGCACGTCAGGAAGACCTTGAAGCCGAAGCAGCACGTCAGGCGGCAGAGACAGCGGCTGCGCCATCGGATGCGCCGCACGCTATGCCGCTCAGCGCGGCTGAGCGCGCCGTTGAGCGCTTGCTGATCACAGCCGAGCTGATCGGCGCGCCGTCAGGCTTCACGGAGAGAGTTCTCGCGGCAATTCGGGCGGGCAAGGCGGAAGGCTACCGACGTCGCCGTTGGTTTCGTTTGTTTTGAGCGCTCACAGAAAAGCGCTGAAGCACGCTTCGATCTCAGCCAGCGATTCGGCGCGCACCAATTGAGCGCGCAAGGCGGCTGCGTGCGGCACACCGAGATGATACTTGGTCAGCTGACCGCGCAACTCAAGGCAGGCTTGCTTCTCTGAGAGCGCCGTCCGCGAGAGCGCCAGGCGCGCGTGCGCTATGGCGAGCCGCGCGATCTCAGACGGACTGGGCGGCGGCAAGCGCTCGCCTGTGCGGATAGCATGCGCGATGTGCTTGAAGAGCCATGGTTTGCCCAGCGCGCCGCGTCCGATCATGACCGCGTCGCAGCCTGTCTCTTGGAACATGCGCAGCGCCGTCTCAGCGTCGGTCACGTCGCCGTTGCCGATGACGGGAATGCGCACTGCCGCTTTCACCTGCCGAATGATTGACCAATCGGCTGTGCCGCTGAAGCCTTGCGCCGCTGTGCGCGCATGGACGGCGATCGCTTGCACGCCTGCCTGCTCTGCCGCTCGCGCGAACGGCACAGCCGTCAGCGTGTTGGCGTCCCAGCCGGCGCGCACCTTGACCGTGACAGGCACGTTCACAGCGCGCACCACCGCTTCCACAACGCGAGTCGCCGTGCAGAGATCGCGCAAGAGCGCCGCGCCTGCGCCTGTCTTCGCCACTTTTGGCACCCAGCAGCCCATGTTGATATCCACGATGCTGGCGCCGCGATCAACGACGAAGCGCGCCGCTTCCGCCATCAGCTCTGGATCGCTGCCGTACAGTTGCACGGCGAACGGAAACTCATCGGGCGACCAATCCAGCATGTCGAACGTCTTGCGACTCTTGTAGTGAATGGCTTGGCTGCTCAGCAGCTCCGTGCAGACCAAGCCGCAG
>DAOTWB010000202.1:0-11003 GCA_034436235.1 Anaerolineae bacterium | reverse complement strand
AGTGATCGAGCGCTTGATCAGAGCGGCGCGAGGCAGCCAACAAAAATGCATAAGCAGTGTTGCCTTCCAAGTGATTCGGATCGAGCTGCAGAGCGCGCTGTGCAGCTTCGAACGCCACATCGTAGCGCGCTAGATCGTAGTAGGCTAGGGCGAGGTAAGCGTGCGGATTAGGGTCTTCAGGGATGAGCGCGATGGCGCGATTGCAAGCCTGAGCGGCTTCTTCGCTGCGCGCCAGGCGCACAAGCGCGTAGCATTGAATGGCGAAGGCGCGTCCGTTGCGCGGATGCGCCGCGACCAGCCGATCGGCGTAGGTGAGTGCCGCGTCGCGATCGGCGATGTTGCGCTCGTCATCGAAGCTGCGATAGATGTGCATCCGCGCTAGTTCGTAGATGATGTCAACATTAGTCGGAGCAAGGCGCGCGGCGTGCGTGTAATGCTCAATGGCGGCGTTCAGGTTGCCGCGCCAAAAAGCGAGGTCGCCTTGCCGCGCCGCTTCAATGACTGTCATGGTAGGCGTTTGGACGACGCCGAAGGCTGCCAGTACCATCGGTTGAATGGCGTTCAGCTGCCAGAAGACTGCGCCCATGCCGAGCAAGGCGAGCGACAAGAGTATCAAGAGCGCCGATCTGCCGCGTCGCCTTCGCTCGCGGAAAACTAAGCCTTTGCCCAGCGCAGAATGATTGCGGCGGATGTAATAATCATGCGGCATGGCTCAGCGCTCCTACAAAATCGGCGTCGGGCGCGGCGTCGGCGTTGGAATAGGCGTCGGCGTGCGATATAAGCCTTGATAGGCAGTGGCACACTTCTCAATCGTGCGGCGCGTCTCACGAATGGCGATCTCATCCGTCGTCCAGGTCAGCACGTCGTCTAGGATCGGAATGGCGGTGTTGCAATCGCCTAGGATGAAGTAGCCGACGCCGCGCAGCCACCAGCAGGTTGGATCGCGCAGCGACTTCGGAATGCCTTGCCGCTCTTCCAGTTGCGCGCAAGTGCGCAACGCTTCGACGGCGTCCTCATAGTTGCGGCTCTTATGATACACCTCGCCAAGCCAACGCCATGCCTGACTGGAGTCAGGATCAATGCGCGTCGCTTCTTGGCAATACTCGCGCGCGAGCTTCGGCTCGCCTTTGGCGAGATAGGTCTGACAGATGCGCGTGTACGCCTTCACGCTGCTCGGATTGTGTTGCAAGATGGTGTTATAGGCGCTCAGCGCGATGCGATAGAGCGTCTCAGCGCGATCCGCGTTGCGCTCAACATTGGCGAGCGAGTAGGTGTAAAACGCCATCTGAAAGTAGGGAAACTCTAACTTCGGATTGACGGACGCCGCCAGTTTGTAGTGATCGAGCGCGCGCTCGACGCGACCTTGAAAAGCGAGCGCCAGAGCGTACGCCATGTTGCCGTCAATGCTCTTCGGATTCAGGCGGACGGCGGTAGCCGCTTCATCGAGCGCAGCGGCAGTCCGTCCCAGATCGTACTGCGCGAGCGCCAGATAGGCGTGTGCTTCAGAGTCGTTCGGATTCAGGTCAATGGCGCGGATGCAGGATTGAACGGCTGCGCTGCTCTGGCGTGCGCGCACGAGCGCGAAACAATTGATGATATAGGCGCGCGGATTGTTCGGCGCTACCTCGACCAAGCGGCTCGTCCATCCCAGCGCTTCGTCTATATCGCCGATGAAGCGCGCGTCGTTATAGCTGCGATAGAGCAACGTGCGCGCCAATTCATAGACGATGTCCACATTGGTCGGCGCGAGGCGCGCTGCATTGCGGTAAGCGGCTATGGCGCTATCCAGATCGCCCTGCCAGAAGGCGGCGTCGCCTTGCTGCGCCCAAGCGCCTGCCGTCATGGTCGGAGTCGGTTGTACGCCCACTAGCGCCAAGACGCGCGGCTGAAGCGCATCCGCCTGCCAGAGCGCGAGCAAGGCGAGCAGAACGGTCGGCAGCCAAAGCGTATAGACCCAGAGCGGCAGCGCTGTGCGCCGTCCCGAACGGAACGACAGACCGCCTCGCCGTCCGCTTCGGTCTCGCTGAATGCGTGGATACTGGCTCATGCCCTACCAATACATCCTCAAGTCACAAGTCGGTATGAGCAAACCTTCGGCTTGCTTGAAGGCTAAGCATACAAGGGCGCTGACGGCTTGTCAATCAGCATCCGATCAGCGTTGGACAAGAATGGCACGCCGCTGCGCCTCGGTTGTGGCATAGCGCGGAGCGTGCTATACTGACAGGGCATGGAAACTGAACTCTCGCCTGAACAGTTGGAGCGCGTGCGCGAGTGGCTGCGGCAGAAGCTGCCACAGCTGCGTCGCATTGGCTTGAACAGCCTGATAGAGACGATTTTAGAGTCGCCGTTCGGCTTTCTCGCCTCGCAAGGTTTCTTGCTGATTCAGCCCTTGCTGGATCGCAGGCGCGACCACGATGTGTACGAAAGTTTGGTGCGCTTGCTCAACACGCCTGAAGGCACCGCGTGGCTGCGCCAAGAATTGGCGGCGCTGAACGAGAGAGGTATTCAGCGATGATTTACGCGATCTTGTTGATCGCCCTGCTCTTGACAGTTATCTCAGCCGTGCGCGCGCGGACGATTGCCTTGCGCGCCGTGCCTGCCTACCGCGCTTTGCAACGGTCGGTCAGCGCGGCTGTGGAGAGCGGACGCGGCACGCACGTCTCGTTAGGCAGCAGCGCTTTGCTGGATGAGAGCGCGCTGACGGCTATGGCGAGCGCTGAGCTGCTCTACCAAGCAGCGGCGCGCGCCTCTGGCGGCGATTTACCCGTGACCGCCAGCTTGAGCGATCCGGTGACGCTTGGCGTCGCGCAAGATCGCTTACGACGCGCTTATCTGCTGCGCAATCGCTTGGATACGTTCAAGCCGACTCTGGCGCGCTGGTATCCGAGCGGCGTCTCATCACTGGCGCTGGCGGCAGGCGTTGGCGCGTCGTTGTTGGACGAAGAGGACGGCTTCGCCTTGCTGTGCGGACGCTTCGGCGCGGAACTCGCCTTGATCGCTGAGACGAGCATTCGCTACGACCGCGATCTATTGCCGCATAGCACGCAGATTGAAGGACAAGCTGTTGCATATGCCACGAGCGCGACGCCGTTGTTGGCTGAGGAATTATTCGTCAGCGCTGCTTACCTTGAGCCAATGCCACTGCACATCGGCGGCGCGGCGGCGCAAGATGCTTTGCGCTATCTGGTGGTCGTCTTCTTGATCGTATTCGCCGTCCTCGCCTTTCTAGGAGTCAACTTGTGACCGCTTCTGCCAAGCCACGCCAACGCTTGCGCCTAGGTGCTGCTCTGTTAGCCGCGCTGACCATCGCCATTGCGCTGATCACGCTGCTCGGTCTGGAGCCAGTGGCGACCCTGCCGCCTGAACTCAACCGCACGCTGAGCGCTTTCAGCCAACTGTTGATTCAGCTAGTGGCTGTGATCGGCGCCATTGCGCTGTTGCTAGGCGTGCTGAATTTAGCGCGCTTTCACGCGGCACAGCTGCGCCGCTTTCCGCGCGGATTGTACAGCCTGCTGCTGCTGTTCACGCTCTTCGGCGTGCTGTTGGTGCGCGCGCTAGAGCGCGGCGGCGTTTTGCGCATCGGCGATGGGACGGCGGCGGCGCTTTCACTGACCATTTTGGATGTAGCGCAAGTGGCGGTTGAGTCGGCGCTGGCAGGGCTGATCTTCTTCGCGCTGGTCTATGGCGCAGTGCGGCTGATGCGGCAGCGCGTCACGCTCTGGAATGCGCTTTTCCTCGCCGCGTTGGTGATCGTCTTGCTCGGCTTCAGTCCGCTGGGCGAGGTGACGCTGCTGCCTGCGCTGCGCGAGTGGCTGTTGAGCGTGCCTGTCAGCGCAGGCACGCGCGGCTTGTTGATCGGCGTGGCGATCGGCATCGTGGTGGTCGGTGTGCGCGTCCTGATCGGGCGCGATCGCACTTTTCGCGAGTGAGGTCTTAGGGCATGGCTGAGCGTCCGATGTTTGATGACGAAGATTTGCCTGAATGGCTGGTGGCAGGCGGCATCACCTTCGCAGGGCGCGCGCGCGCAGCAGCGGATGCCGATGTGCCGCCTTGGGCGCGTCCGCAATCGCGCTTGGCGACGCTGCTGCCTGAGTTCGAGCTGCCTGCCGACGACGTGCCGCCGCCATGGTCAGCTGCCGCAGCGTCCGTTGAATTGCCTGCCTTTGAGCCGCCTGCCGAGTCCGTGCCGCCTATCTTTCAAGCTGAGCTGCCTGACTCGTCTGCTGTGGCTTCGGCAAGCGCTGAGTCGGACGCCTTTGCCGATATATCTGCGCCATGGGACGACGTGCTTGCTACACAGAGCGCGCCATCGGACGATCCGTTCGCCGATCTCGATTGGATGCAAGAGTCGCCTGCCGCTGCGCAGATTGATCAGCCTGCCGCGCCAACTTTCCAGACCAGTTGGCTCAGCGAAACGTTGCTGCCTCAGCAAGATAGCGCCGCGCAAGCCACACCGACCTTCCAGACCAGTTGGCTCAGCGAAACGTTGCTGCCTGAGCAAGATAGCTCCGCACAAGCTGCTGCGTCAACTTTCCAAACCGACTGGCTGAGCGCAGACAGCGCAGACGACTCAGCGCAGACGGCGACGCCAACTTTCCAAACCGATTGGCTGACAGAACTTAGCGCTGATCGCCTTGAGTCGCCTGCGCAAGCCGTCTCTGACGCGCAAGCTCAGACGGCAGCGCCTGCCGACTCGCTGGACTGGCTGCGCGACATCGGCATGGAAAGCGAGCCTGCGCTCAGCGCGCCGTCAGAAATCGCTGATGATTGGCTGAGCGATTTCAGCGCGGCAGATGAGATCGCGCTGCCTGACGATGTGTCTGATCAGCACGATCAGCCGCCAACACAAGCTGCTGAGCCGCTGCCCGATTGGTTGACTGAGCAGCCGCCTCTCGTGAGCGATGCAGCTGCGCAGGCGGCGGACGATCTGCCCGATTGGTTGAGCGACGACGTCGCTGAAAGTCCTGCTGAGCCGTCATTTGAAGAAGATGTCCCTGAATGGCTGCGCACAGACTACCCTGAGCCGCGTCAGGCGGCGCCTGTCACGCCACCGCCTGAGCCTGAGCCGCCGCTGGACGCCGAATTGCCCGCCTGGATGCGCGAGTTAGCGCCTGAGCCGCCGCCGCGCGCAGGCTTGATGGGCAGCAGCACAGCGCCTGACGACATGGCATGGCTCGATCAGTTCGATCTGCAAGCGCCTGCTGCGCCTGTGCCAACGGACATCCCTAAACCGAATCAAGCCATGCGGCGCAGCGCTGAGGCGGATATCGATCTGAGCGACCTCGACTTAGACGCTATTCTCTCAGACGCGCCTGATTTCAACCTGCCCGAGCCGAGCGCCGCGCCGATCAATCTTGACGAGGAATTTGACTTTGCGGCGTTGCCTGAATTGCCGCCATCGCCGCCTGCGCCGCTGCCGAGCGTGCCTACCTCGCCCAGCAGAGAGACCGGCGAAGTAGCCGTCGCCGCTGAGCTACCGGAGTGGCTCGCTGAGCTGCGCCCTGACCGAAAGCCGACCCTGCGCATCGGCGATCAGGAGATCGAGCTAGAAGAGCGTCCGCTCGCTGACTTGCCTGAGCCAATGTTGGCGCTGCGCGAGCGTCTGAAGCAGCTGCCGAGCGCGTCCGCCGTCGAAGAGAACAAAGATAGTCCGCTGAGTGGCATTCCCGAAGTCTTGCAGCCGATACCGATCACTGCTGTCCCTGCGCCGCTCGCGCCGAGCAGCGCGCTAGCGACGGCAGCGCAATTGGCAGGCGTACAGAGCTTGCGCAAAATCGTGGCTGCACAAGAGGCGATCCTCAAGCAGCGCGAGACGGCTGAGATCAGCGCGCCTGCGCACGTCAAGCCGCGCGCGCGCTTCAAATTCGACCGTCTGCTGCTGACCGTCTTCCTCGTGATCGTCGTCGTCTTGCCTTTCTTCACAGACCTAGCGACGCTTGTGCCTGCGCCGCGCCTTGCCGATCTGGACGCGGCGACGCAAGCGCGGCTCTCAGCCGTCGGCGCTGCGCTGGAGAGCATACCGAACGGCTCGGTCGCTTTGGTCGCCTTTGAATACACGCCAACAGCCATCGGCGAGATGGACGATCTGGCGCGCGCGCTCTTGCGCGACCTGTTCAAGCGCGACATACGTCCTATTGTCCTCAGCACCAGCCCTGCTGCCGCGCTATACGCGCAACACTTGCTGCATCGGCTCAGCCGCAGCGCGGCGGAAATGGCGCTGCTGGGCAGGCGCGAGCCATTGTTGCCGCGCCGCGACTACGTTGTGCTAGGCTACTTGCCCGGCGGCGTGAGCGGCGTACGCGCACTCGCCAATGCGCTCTACGATGACTCGTTGCAGCAGCAGGTCATCTTCGGCAGCGACTTGGAAGGCGCGCCGAGCGACATCACGCTTGAGCAGTTGCGCGCGCTGCGCGTCAATCCAACTTTCGTGCTGGCGCAGAGCCAAGAGGACGTGCGGACTTGGGTCGAGCAATTCCGTCCGCCGCCTGAGGCGTCTGCAGTGCCTGAGCTGCGCATGGTGATCGCCACAACAGCGGCTGCTAGTGTAGCTGCGCAGACCTACGCTGCCGCTGATCCTGATCGCGTGATCGGCGCGTTGAGCGGCTTGCGCGACGCGCTGCTCTACCGCGAGCTGCGCGCGCAATATGCCGACGCTGAGGCGCAACGCACAGCAGAGCAGCGTTGGCAGAGCGTCGGCTTTGCCGCGTTCGCCGCGGCGCTCGCCATGTTGATCGGCGCGGCGCTCAACATGGTTCAGTTCCTGGTCTAGAGGAGACGTGCGCAGTGACGCCTGAGACTTTAGAGCAGGTCGGCTTAGTGATCGGCGCTGTGCTGACGCTGTGCATCTTCAGCTATCTGCTCAGCGATAATTTCCTGTATCGCATCGCGATCCATATCTTCATCGGCGCAGCGGCAGGCTTTGTGTTGTTGGCAACTTTAGAGAGCGTTTTGATCCCATGGCTGAGCGCCACTGTGTTCAGCGCGCCTTTCGAGCTGCCGCGTCTAGGCATTGGTCTGTTGCCGTTTCTGTTCGGCTTGTTGTTGGTCTACAAAGGCACGCCGCGCCTTTCGCGGCTGGGCGATTTCGGCGTGGTGATCGTCTTGGGCGTCGGCACGGCACTGGCGCTGCTGGGCGCGGTGAACGGCACGCTGCTGCCGCTGATCGGCGAAGCGGCGCGCGCCTTTCGCCCTGAGAACGCGCTGAACGGCTTCATTGGCTTGATAGGCACGCTCTCGGTCTTGGTCTACTTCACCTACGTCGGCTTGCGGCGGCTCTCAGGCGAGGTGACGCAATTCTTGCCCGTGCGCTTTGTAGGCTTGATCGGACAAGGCTTCATCGCCATCACTTTAGGCGCAACCTACGGCTTGCTGATTCTATCAGCGCTGACCGCGCTGAGCGGCGTGTTGGCAGATCGGCTGTTCATCTTGATCGGGAGATAGCGATGACGGCACGCGCGAAGACGCCTAAAGCGAAGTCAGGCGCGCAGAAGACGCCGAGCGCGCGTTCAGCGCACAAGGCTATTGAGACTCAGCCTGTGAAGACGGCTGTGCGCCGCGTGGTGACCGCCGATATCGGCAGCGTGCATACGCGCGTGGCGCTCTACGACCTTGTGGAAGGGCAATTTCGTCTTGTTGGGCGCGCGCAGGCGCTGACGACTGCTGCGCCGCGCGGCTACGATGTGAGCGAAGGCTTGCGGCGCGCATTGGCAGAGCTGGGCGACCTGAGCGGCTTGAACTTCCTCTCAGCCGACCGCGAGCAGCGCCTGCTGATGGGCGAGGAATATGGCAACACTTTCGTGGCGACCGCCAGCGGCGGCAAGCCGATTCGGACTGTGCTAGTCGGCTTGATGCCGAACATCAGCTTAGAGAGCGGCAAGCGCGCGCTTGAAAGCACGTATGTGGAATTGGTGGACGCGCTCGACTTGCTGGATGTGCGCACGCCTGAGCAACAAGTGAACGCTATTTTGCGCGCCACACCTGATTTGATCCTGATCGTAGGCGGCACGAACAGCGGCGCTAACGCGCCAATGCGCGCGCTGATCGAGACAGTGCGCCTTGCCGTCCAACTAGCGCCCGGCATGAAGCCTGTCGTCCTGTATGCAGGCAACGCAGCGCTCAGCGCGTTTGTGCGCGAGCAGCTTGAAGATCACGTCCTGCTGTACGTCACTGAAAATGTGCGTCCCAGCCTTGAGCGCGAGTCGTTCGATCCGATCCGTCTGGAACTCGCCTTGCTCTACGGCGATTACCGCGCGCGCACCACGCCCGGCTTCAAGACCGTTCAAGACGCCAGCGAGCTAGGCGTGCTGCCAAGCGTTGAGAGCTACGGCAACATCGTGCGCTATCTGGCTGATGCATCGGGCAGAAAACAGAACGTGCTGATGGTGGACGTCGGCAGTTCCACCGTGACGGTCTGTGCCATGGTGCGCGGCGCGCTGAACGTGACCATTCGCTCCGATCTCGGTCTAGGACACAGCGCGGTCAGCGGCGTCGAGGCAGTTGGCGCTCGCAACATCGCGCGCTGGCTCACCTTCGAGCCTGCGCCAAATGAAATCATGGACTACGCTTGGAACAAGACCTTGCGTCCTGCCACTGTGCCTGAGATCAGCCGCGAGCTTGAGCTGGAATACGCGCTCGCGCGCGAGCTGATCCGAGCCGCCATGCAGACGTCGCGGCAGGGTTGGCAAGGCGTGCCGATCAACGCGCCGTTGCCGCCCATGCAGCCGATCATCGGCGTCGGCTCGGTCTTGGCGCAGCCGATCAACGCGGGCATCGGCGCGCTGCTCCTGTTGGACGCGCTGCAGCCGCTCGGCATCGTGGACTTGCGTCTCGATCCGTATGGCGTCATGGCTTCAATGGGCAGCCTGATCCATCTTGAGCCACTGATGGTAGTGCAAGTGTTGGAGACAGGCGGCTTGCTCAACCTTGCTACAGCCATCTGTCCAAGCGGCAAGGCGAGCGGCACGGCGCTTGAAGCGCGCATCACTTACGCCGATGGACGCAGCCGCGAAGTGCGCATGCCGAGCAACACGCTGCGCGTCGTGCCTGTGCCGATTGGTCAACGTGCGCAAGTATCGGTTAAACTTGGGCGCGGTTTACGGCTGAATGGCAAGCGCCGCTTGACCTTCCAAGCGCAAGGCAGCGCGGTCGGTTTGCTCTTCGATACGCGCGGCAGACCGCTCGTCTTGCCGCGCGACACGAGCAAGCGCGCCGAGCTATTGCCGAAGTGGTACGAAGCTGTACAAGAGAGCAGCTAGGCGACGTTGCTATGCCATACTATCCTGAGACGACCGTCATTCTTGGCTCAACGCGCATCATCCGCGAGTACAAGTTGCCGCCAAACGCCATCGGCAGAGCCGAGGTGAGCGAAGGCTCAACCGTGGCGCCGGACACTGTCCTGTTGGCAGGCACTATTCCATCTGAGGTGATTTTCCTAGACGCGGTCAAGTTGCTCGGCTTGCGGCGTCCTGAGCAGATCGCGGAAGAGATGCTGCAAGTGCCAGTTGGCGAGGTTTATGAAAGCGGCGTGACGCTCTTGGCGCATCGCGCCAAACGCGTGATCACGCCAAAACGCGCGCTCTTCGCGCACTTTGAGGCAGGGCGTGTTGTGCTGCAGACCGATCCACAGCCTGTGGCGGTCTATGCGCTGATGGAAGGTCGCGTGAACAGCGCGAGCGATCGGCGCGTGGTGTTAGAAACAGGCGGCGCGCTGATCCAAGCGGCATGGGGCAATGGCAGTGCCAGCTATGGCGCGCTCAGCTTCGCCAAAGACGAAAGTTCGCGAGAGCGGCTTGGGCTAGAGGATGAAGAAGATAGCGGACAGGTCGTGGTGTGGGAAGAGTCTATTCAGAGTCCTGAGGCGTTCAGGGAAGCTATCCAAAGGCGCTGGCGCGCCATCATCGCGCCATCCATGACATCGGCGTTGCGCGAGCAAGCGCTGCGGCTGGGCATTCCTGTCATTCTGACCGAAGGTTTCGGCAATTTGCCGTATTCCCAGATCGTCTACAGCTTGTTGGAGAGCAATCGCGGGCGCTTCACAACGGTAGACGCTGTGCAGCCTTCAGTTTGGCGCTCCGAGCGTCCGGAGATCGTCATTCCAACCGGTCCTAGCGCGCGCCTGCGCACACCAGAGGTCAATTTGCCTCTCGCCATCGGCGCGACCGTGCGCGTCACGCGCTTGCCACACATCGGACGGCTCGCCAGAGTCATAAATTTGCCCGAATCGCCGATCACAGTGGAAAATGGGCTGCGTGTCGCCGCGGCAGAAGTGCAATTCTCAGATAACTCAGAGATTGCCTTTGTGCCGCTGGCAAATGTAGAGTTGATCGGTCGTCCGCTGGATGCACCAAGCCGACCGCAATCTTAGGGGGAAGCATGGCTAACAGTTTGCCGCTTGACGATCTGGACACGATGGGCGGTACGGCGCCGCCGCCGCCGCGCAATCGCAACTTTCTGATCTTGGCGATCTTTCTGGTCTTCATCATCCTTATTGGACTCGTCATCATCATTCTAGCGGCGATTGATGCAGGCAATCGCAACCGAATTTTGCAACAGACGCGCGTGGCAATTGAGCAGACCAACGCGGCAGTCTTCGACGCGCTGACGCGCACCACAATTGCGCAAACCTGGACGCGCACGCCGACGCCGACGCTAACTTTCACCAACACGCCGACGCCAACGCCAACTTTCACCAGCTCGCCGACGCCGACCTTGACTTTGACGCCGACCGTGGATATCGCTGCCACAGAAGCAGAAGGCACGCGCGTCGCCGTTCTCACACAGACCTTCCAGTTCTCAGCGCTGAACATCACTGAGACGGCGCAGGCGTTCGCCACACTCTTCGCGCAGCAGACGCAAAATGCTGCACTGTTGCTGACTCTGACGGCGCAGGCGCGCGGCGACGCGACGCCGACGCCCGATGTCGTGCTTGGCACGCCTATTTTCACCACGCCGACGCCGATTGGCTTTCTGGTGACCATCTCGCCTTCGCCGACCTTCGGCTTGGT
>DAOTWB010000201.1:0-8353 GCA_034436235.1 Anaerolineae bacterium | reverse complement strand
GCGCTAGGCTCGCCGCGTCGGTTGCGTAGCTGAGCGCGTGCGGTAGATGGCGCAAGGCGCGCAACGTCTCGCGACTGAAGTCAATCAGCACAAGCGCGGCTTCGTGCGGCGCGTAGCGCGCTGCGACGCCGAGCAATAGCGTCCGCAACAAGCTGGATTTGCCGCTGCCGTACGTGCCGAGAATCAGCCAATGCGGCGCGTCGCGCCAATGCATCGAGAACGGCTGCAAAAGGTCGCCTTCAGTGCCGAGCCAACTGCGCAATGGCTCAAGCTGCGGCGCATCAGGCTGCGCATGGCGAGTCGGCAGATATTGCAACGCGCGAGATAGGTCGAGCGGCACGCTCTCAGGCATGGCGCGGATCGGCTCAGGCGTCGGTCGCCCAGACCATGCGGCGCGCATGGCTTCGAGCGTCGCCAGCAGCGCGCGGTCGCGCTCGTCATCGTCGGCGGCAAGGTCGGGCAATGCGATCTGCGCGTGAAGCGGTGGTCTGCCTGCTAAAATGCCGCTGCCAGGGCGCGGATCGCTCTCGCGCTCAGGCAGCCGTCCTAGAAATTGCAAGTAGTCGCCGCGCTCAGGCAAGCGCAGCGCAAAGCGCACTTCGATCAGATTCAGGACGTTGTAGGGCAAGTTGAGCGACGGCGACGTCAAGGCGAAGTGAATGCCAACGGCGCGACCATCGCGCAGCAAGCGCAGCCAATCAGCCGCTTCGTCCGAGTCGCTCTCAAGTGTGCGCCATAGCTCAGCGAAGTTATCCACCAAGACGAACAGCGCAGGCAATAATGGCTGATCGTCGCTGCGCCGTCGATTGTACGTTTCCAGATCGGCGGCGTGCAGACTGGCGAGCGCGTAGCGGCGCTTCTCAAGCGCGCTCAGCAAGTAGCGCAGCAAACGCGAGAGCCGCTCGCGCTCATCGTTGCCGATCACAGCGCCGACGTGCGGCAGACGCGCTAGTGCGTCAAGCGATCTGCCGCCGAAGCTGACGATGTACAGCGCCGCTTCTTCAGGCGTGAACAAATGCGCCAGAGCGAGCGCTATCGTGCGCAGCAAGGTCGTTTTGCCGCTGGCAGGCGCGCCAATCGCTAGGAAGTGTCCATTTTGAGCGAAGTTGACGCACAACGGCGGCTGAGCGCGCCGCGCTAAATCGTCCAGCAGACCGATAGGCGCGCACGCCCAAGCGCGATCTGCACCTGCTGCGCGCCATGTCTCGCCATTCCAGCCGCCGTAATCAGCCTTCGCCAGCACCTGCGCAAGGCTGAGACGCGCAGGCAGCGATTCGAGCAAGATCAGTTCAGGCAATTTATCTGCGTAAAGCGCTGCCATGTGTTCAGTGAGCGCCTCTGCCAACGTCGGCAAGGCAGCTGATGTCTCAGCAGCGCGCTCAGGCAGCAGATCGGACGCCTGCTCAAAGCGCAGCAGCTGCAACACTGGTCGCGACTCGGCATCCTGCGCCGACTCGTCATACTCAATGCCGACGCGCGCCGCTTGAAATTGCTGCAACGCATTCCCAACTTGAAAATAAGCGCGTCCTGGCACCTCAGGCGGCAAAAACGCCGCGTCAGGACGGCGGATGATCTCCTGCGATTCGTCAGGCGTCTGCACGCGCAAGCAAATACGGAAATTCAAGTTCGCCTTCATCTCAGCCGTCACGTGACCGCTAGGACGCTGCGTGGCAAGCACCAGATGCATCCCTAGACTGCGCCCGATGCGCACAGTCGCCACCAGCTCATCCAAAAAGTTCGGCAGGCTCGTCGTCAGCTCGGCGAACTCATCCACGATGATCAGCAGATGTGGCAATGGCTGCCAGTCAGGCGGAAAAATGCCGCCATAACGCCGCAAACGCCGATGATATTCCGCAATATCTTCCACATTTTGGTCGGCGAGGAACTGTTGGCGCCGCCGATTCTCAGCTTGGATCGCGGATAGCGCGCGCAGCGCCTCACGCGCATCCAAATTGGTGATGATGCCGACCGTGTGCGGCAGATGGCGGAAGACGTTGAACGTCGCGCCGCCTTTGTAGTCAATCAGCAAGAAGTTGAGCAGGTACGGATGATGCTCAACAGCGAGCGACGCCACGAGCGTCTGCAATAGCTCGCTCTTGCCTGAGCCTGTTGTGCCGCCGATCATGCCGTGCGGACCGTGTGCGCGCTCAGAGAGATCGAGCAGCTGTAGCTCGGAGAAGCTCGCCTTGCCAATCGGCACAGGCAGCGGCAAAACGCCATCCGATGGCACAGGACGCGACCAGTTGGCTCGGATCGCCAGTTGACTGACGCGCTCGATGCTATAGAGCTGCAGCGCGCTCAGCTGCGTTGGCAAGCGGCTGGCAGCGCCAAGCTGCGGCAAACGATACGCCGCCATTTGCCGCGCTAAAAATTCAACCTCAGTCCGTGAGAGCGACTCTGCCGTGCCTTCGAGCGGCTCGCTCGCTTCGCCTGCCAGACGCAGACAAAACTTGCCGTCGCTGAGCGTGAGGACGCCGCTGAACGCGCTCGGCACATCTTCAGGACGGCTGCACAAGTGCAGCGCGCAAATGCGCGCGCTATCTTGCACGCGCTGATAGCTGATCTCTTCGCAGATGCTGCTCACATCTTCGAAGAGCGCCACGATCAGCGGCTGCTCAGCGCCTGAATCAAGGCGACGCGCCAACTGATCGATCAATTGGCGCGCCTGCTCAGGCTCAAACGCGATCTGATCAGGAAAACCGCCATACTGCGCGCTGCTGGTATGCGGCAACCAGCGCGTCCAGCGCCAAGCGTGATGGCTCGCTTTGCTGGAAAAGACGTACAGGCATAGCTCAGAAGGCGCGTGCAATGCAGCCAACTGCGCGATCAAGGCGTAGGCGAATTGCGCACGCGCCTCAAGCGCGCCGACAATGCCGACCGTGCGCACTGTCCGCAAATTCAGAGTCAATGGCGCGGCAGGTATTGCGCGATACTCAAAATACAGCGTCTGAGCGCGCCGCGCCGCCTCGCCCGATAGATCAGGATCAGGTGCGCGCACGCTGACCGCCGATGTCGCCTTGCCTGTGCCAAGCCGCAACACTGCGAAGTCTGAGTCGCTTGGACGGCGGCACCACAACAAGTCTTCAGATGGCGAGAGCAGCGCTGTGACCGACGGAAAACGCCGATTCGCCTCTAGCAATTGCAGGTCGCGCGCCGCTTGCAAGCGCGCCATGCGTCGGTCGAGCAGGCGATGATAGGCAAGCAGGCTGCGCACATGCGTCAGGCGCGCCTGACGGCGACCGAGCGCATAGCTGATCAGCGCCGTGAGCGCGCCCAAGCCGCCCAGCGTCAAGGTCGGCAGCGCGATGAGCGCCGCATTGGCGCCGCCGAGCGCCAAATACAAGCCGCCGAGCGCAGCGATGCCTGCCGCAGGCAGCAAGGTCGCCAATAGATTGAGCGGCGACGACGGCGCTTCGGCAGGCGGCGCAGGCAATTCGATCTCGCCGCGCAAAGACGGCAGCTGAGCGCGCGGCGGACGCTTGATCAGCTCAGCCGCAGGCTGATCAGGCATGGCGCACGGCGCTACCCTTGATCAGCAGCGCGCAACGCTTGCGCGCTCTGTCGCAATGACTCGGCAAGGCTGCCCATGACTGCCAACTGCGCTTGCATCTCGTCGAAGGCAGCCGTGTATTGGCGGAAGAAGCTCTCAGCGCGCTGACCGATGAAGGTGCGACGCAAATTGGCGAGCAGCTCGTCAGCTGCCAAGAGCTCGCGTTGGATGACGCTGACGTTCGTCTCGATCAGGCTGGCGCTCGCCTCAAGCGCCGATGGATTGGCTTTGATCTCAGGCATGGCAGGCGTCCTTCAGCTGCATTTCTGCGCGCAATCTTATCCGATGCACGGCGTGCCGTCAAACGTTTTTACGCCTTTTTCGCAAGGTTTTGCGAGATGTCGATCATCGTCTGAGTGGCGCTCAGCGCGCGGCAAGGCTGTAGCTGATCAAGCTCTGCTCAGCCGTGAACTCGCGCAGTCCGCTCAGCGCGATCACAGCGCCGCCGCTCACTTCGATGCTGAGTGTCGCGTCGCGCTCAAAGATGTAGCGCGCCTGCACTGCGCCATCTGCCAACACTTGCACTAAGGTGCGCGTTGGCAGCCGATTCGCCATGCGCACAAAGCCTTCCGCCTGCCAGCCGCCGTCGCCAAGCTCAGCATCGTGAAAATAGCCGATCTCAGGCAAGGCGAGATCATCGAGCGCCATGCCTTCGAAGTTGATCGCGTCGTCCATCACGTAATCGAAGCGCAGCAAGATTTGTTTGCCTGCGTAAGCGCTCAGATCGGCTGAGACGGCGATCCATTGCGGCAGGTCGCCATCGCCGCTCTTGCCGCTGAAAGCAGCGCCGTATGGATTGTGGTTGCCGCCGCCAGGACGGCTGGCAGAAGTTTCTAGCGCGCGCCAGGTAGCGCCGCCATCTTCTGAGACGCTCAAATAGGCGTAATCCCAGTTATCTTCAATGTTGTGCCACAGCTTGAAGGTGAAGGTCGCCTTTTGCACGCCGCGCAGATCGAAGGCGCGCGTCAGGCGCGTGTGACTGTCATCGCCGCGATTGCTCCACCAGAAGTAATCGCCGCTGTGCGCGTCTGTTGGGATGACCTTGACTGTTGGCTCGCTCTGCACGGTCAGCATGTAATTGCCCGTCTCGGGCAGGCGCAGATAGTACGTGCCGAATTGCGGCAAGGCAAGCACATTCTCGCCGAGCTTCATCAGTTCGCTGCGCGGCGCCTGACGCAGCGGCGTCGGACAGCCTGTGTTGAGCCAATTCTCAGCGACCCAATCGGCGAAGAACGTCTCAGCCGTCATCGGCGCGCCGTTCGAATCAGTGTGATTGAAGGCTGCCAGAGTCTCAGTGATGCTCGCCATGTCATTGCTCGGATTGACGGCTAACGCGCGCAAGGTATCGGCGCCGAAGCGATGCAAGAAACAGCGCATGAACAGATAAGCGGCACCATAATGCGGCGCTGAATCTTCCAAAACAGACCACGCATTCAGCTGAGTCTGCGGACGATTGAGAAAAGCGCGCGCGAAGCCGCCTGCGTCGCCGCGATAGCCGCTCAGGTCAGCCGCTAGCTCAGACATGCCTTCGTTCAGCCACAGGGACTCGTTGCTATCGTTCGCGTGATGGATCATGTGTTGGAATTCGTGCGCGAGCGTGCCTTCGTAGCCAGCCGTGCCGATGCGCATGGTATCCAGATTCACCCAGAACATCTGATGTTCGTTGCTATCTGGCACAATGGCGCGCGGAAACTCGTTGGTGCTGCTGAAATAGGCGGCAACGTACCTGCCCAAGTTGCGCGCATGGACGATAAACAGGCGCGGATCGGCGTCTACGCCGGGCGAATCTTCGCTGCCGAAATGCGCGCGCACAGTTGGATAGATGACGTTATCGAAGCGCTCAGCGCTGCGCCGCAACGCGCTCTGATCAGGCGTGAAGCCTTCCTCGAACCACCAATAAGCGTGCTTGCCGATCAAGGCGAGGCGCGCTGTGAAGCTGAAGCGCGTCTCGGTATCCAGATTGTAGGTCTCGAAGGTCTTGGTATCGCCGACGCGATAGACGACAGGCTCAGCGCGCGGCTCGGGCAGCGCGCTCACGCCGAGATACCAGCGCGCGAGCGCGAAACGGTCGCGCTCAGGCAGCGCTGTGGCGCTCAGCAAGGCGAGCGTCTCGGCAGCACGATCATCTTCCGCACGGATCGGTCGAGCGCCTAGCACAAAGAGCAGCGCGACAATCAATAAAACAAGGCGACGCATGAGCAACCTCTCACAACTAGACAACGTCACTCGCTCGGCAGATCGGGCAGGCGCAACATGATATCGGCGAGATATGAGGCGAGGACGCGCTTGCCGAGCGAGCTGAGATGCACGCCGTCGCCTTGCATCACACCATCAGGATTAAGCGAGGTGTAGTAATTGAACATGTTTTGATGCTCAGGCGAGAGCGGCGCCGTCCTGACCGCTTCGATCTCGTCGCGACGCATCCCTTGCACAACGTAGGCTGTGCCAAGCTCGCGGAAAGCCGCCTCAGCTTCCACGCAGGTCACTTGGCGCAAGCGGCTGAGCGCGCCTTCGCGGCAAGCGCGCGCCATCTCCTGATTGAAGAGCTGGATCGCTTGCGGCGTGAAGCCGCCTGCCATGCCGAGCGTGAAAGGCGCAGGCGCGCCGTAGTAATAGTTCACAAACAAAATGCGTCCGTCAGGATTGTTCTCGATCAAACGGCGCGCCATGCCCGCGAGATTCTCGGCGTGCAGCGGCGCTGCCTGCACAGGATCGATGCCTGAACTCAGATCGTTCACCCATGGTAGCACAACCGTGAAGCGGCAGCGGTCGCGCAGCAAGTCTTGGTAGACGGGCAAATCGTAGTAGGATTTATGGCGCGGCGATGTGATACCAATGCCGGGATAGCTGCGGTCAGTGACAGGCTGATCCACGTTGCGCAGTTTCAGCTGTTGCGCCATGTAGAAGCTGAAGGGCGCCATCTTGACGTGGATGAAACCGACTCCGCTCAGCTCGAAGATCACCTCGCCGTAGGCAATCGAGTCGCCGACCACGCTCACGCAGGCTTGGGCAGGCGGACGCTCGACCGACACTTGACCTGTCTCAGGCTGCGGCGTGGGAATTGGCGCGCTCTCAGCGGCGCTTGCCACTGCCACGCGCGTCAGGTCGCCGTTGAGGCTCAGATACTGCCCAAAGACCCAGCCTTCGCCTTGTGTGGCAGGCACGCGCACGCGCACCCAAGCCGAGTCGGCTGTGCGGCGGAAGACGACGACGCGCGCGCCTTTCAGCAGGACTGCCGTCTGCGGAAACTCCTTGCCGGGACCTGTGCGCAGCAGCAAACCTGCCTCAGCGTTGACCGTCGCTTCAATCTCGAGCGGCGGCACTTCAGTCGGACGCGGCGTATCGCTCGGCAGCGGCGTTGGCAGGCTGATGGAAGTTGGCGTAGGTGTGGCTGTGCCGAAGACCGAGCCGAAAGGCTGTGTCGGCATTGGCGTTGGATTGGCGGCAGGCGTATCGGTCGGCAATGGCGTCGGCAGCTCGGAGATGGCAGTTGGCGCTTGGGCAAGCGCCTTGGGCTGATCAGGATTATCGGCAACAGCGCGCCACGCCGCGCCTATGCCGTAGGTCAGGATGCCGATCAGGCAGAGGACAACTGCGATCAGCCGTTTTTCGCTCGTCATCAATTCGCTCTCACGCCGCATCCTGCTCATGTGCAGAACGTCGCCTCGCTCAAAAACGCGCCCTTGATAGATTGTAGCCGATCTTGAACATCTTCGCTGCACAGGCGCGCGTCGCGCTCAGCGTTTTCTCAAGCTAGCTGTGCGCAGGCTATGTTATAATGACGCGCGCTTCGGCTGAGCTATCTTTCTCTCGCGGAGTTACTATGAAGACGCTGAACGTTGTCCTGATCGGCTTTGGCGCTGTTGGGCGCGGCTTTGTGAAGCTGCTGCAGGCGCGCCAAGCCTATCTTGAGGCGCGCCACAAGCTGCGCGTCAACTTGATCGGCGTGGCGACAGCACGGCGCGGCGCGCTGTTCTGCTCAGACGGGCTGGATTTGGCGGCGCTCAGCGCTGTGGCGGACGGCGCGCTGAGCGACTATCCGAGCCAAACGCGCTTGATTCGCGACCTGGCGCCATTGGACATGCTCACGCGACCTGCGGTGAACGCGGTGATCGAGCTGACGCCGACTTCTTATGAAAACAACGCCGAGCCTGCCATGAGTCACATTCGGACGGCGTTGGCATCGGGCAAGCACGTGATCACTGCCAATAAAGGACCGATCGCGCTTGCCTATCCTGAGCTGATGGCGCAGGCAGAGCATCGCAATGTCTTTCTCGGCTTCGAAGGCACGGTCATGGGCGGCACGCCTGTGTTGCGTCTGGCGCGCAAAGGCTTGGCAGGCTGTCAGGTTCATGAATTGCGCGGCATCCTGAACGGCACGACCAACTTCATCCTGACCGAGATGGAGCGCGGCAGGACTTATGAGCAGGCATTGCGCGAGGCGCAAGCGCGCGGCTACGCTGAAGCCGATCCGACTAATGACGTGGAAGGCTTTGATGCGGCGGGCAAACTGATCATTCTCGCGCACATCGTCTTTGGCAAAGCGCTGCGCATGGCGGAGATCGCGCGCGAAGGTATCACTAAGTTGAACATGGCGGAGATCGAAGCGGCGCGTGCGAGCGGCGAGCGCTGGAAGCTGATCGCGCAGGCGACTTTAGGCGATGATGGTCAGTTGCGCGCGTCAGTGCGTCCAGTGCGCCTGCCGTTGAGCGATCCATTAGCCAACGTTGGCAGCGGCATGAACGCGCTCACCTATCAAACTGATCTGATCGGCGCGGTCACGCTGATCGGCGCAGGCGCAGG
>DAOTWB010000200.1:0-16103 GCA_034436235.1 Anaerolineae bacterium | reverse complement strand
GTGATGCCATACAGCGCGCCGCGCAGCGTTTGTGTCATCTGCATTCAAAAATATCCGTGAATAGCGCGTTTCAGGCGATCATGCCATGAGAGAGCCGCTAAAGCAAGCCTGCCCGTGCGGCGCCTTCGCGCAGAAAGCGTAAGCCTTCGCGCGCTAGCACGTCCGGCGGCTGATTCGGCGGACGCCACAGGCAAGTCGCCGCTTGCAGGTCAGGATTGATGGCTGCGAAAGACTCCAGCACCAGCTTGCCGCTAAAACGGATTGTCTCTAAAGCGCGCCAAATCTGTTCCCAGTTCACTGTTCCGCTGCCGACCAAGCCGCGATGACTCTCGCTCATGTGGATGTAATCCAGCACGTCAGCGCACGCGATGAGCGGCTGCTCAAAGCCTTCTTCTTCGATGTTCATATGATATGTATCGGCGTGCAGCTTAAGGTTCGGCGCGCCAACTGCTTGCACAGTCGCGCGCGCATCGCTCAGCGTGTTGTACAGATAAGTCTCGTAGCGATTGCAGGCTTCAAGCGCTAACTGAATGCCGCGCCGCTGCGCCTCAGCCGCTACGTCGCGCAGCACTTCGACGACCACTTGGCGCTCTTCAGGCGTTGGCGGCTGTCCTGTCAGGTAGCCAAGCTCGTAGGCGATGCAGCCGCACAAGTACTGACTGCCAACTGCTTCCACTTTCTCAAGCGCCTCATATAAAAATTGCCGCGCGCGCTCAGGATAGCGCGGCATGTGCGCGCCTTTGGGCAGGACGAGCGAGCAGGTCGCTTGGATGCCTGTCTGTTCTAGCGCTTTGCGATGACTCTCGGCATCGAAGCGCTGCGGCGCGAGCAACGGTATCTCGATGAAATCAAAGCCGACCGCGCCTGCTTGCGCAATGGCATAATTGCCCGCCTCAGTCGTCCATTCTCCGATCCAAACAAAGGCGTGAGCGCCGAAATTTGGCATAGTTTGCTCTCTTTCTAATTCTCAGTCAGTTGACTCAGCCAATTCATGCATATCTTGACTCAAGCGCGCGTAGAGCGCCCTGAATTGCCGATAACGCGCCTCATAGAATTCGCGACGCGCTGGATCGGGCGCGATCAAATCGCCTGAGCGCGCTGCCGCTGCGCACGCCTCTGCCAAACTTGTGTAAACTCCACAGCCGACGCCCGCCAACAGCGCTGCACCGACACAGGCTTGCTCTTTCAGCAAGCTCGCGCGCAACGGAATGCCGTAGATATCCGCCTGAATCTGACGCCAGACTGCGCTCTGCGCGCCGCCGCCTGACAAAATGACCTGCTCAGCGCTGCCCGCCAAGCCAAAGCTGACCTCAAGCGCTTGACGCAAGGCGAATGCCACGCCTTCCATCACGGCGCGCGCCATGTGCGCCACGGCGTGCTGATAGCTCAAACCGATGAAGACGCCGCGTGCCTTCGGATCGCGATGTGGCGTGCGCTCGCCCAGCAAGTAAGGCAGAAATAACAAGCCCGCCGCGCCGCACGGCACAGACTCAGCCGCCGCGCTGAGCCGCTCATAAGCGCTCGGATCGTCCGTCCAGCCCAGCATGTTGCGCAACCATCGCAGCGACAGTCCTGCCGAGAGAATCGCGCCAAGCACGTACCATTGCTCTGCCGCCGCATGATTGAAGACATGAACGCTGACATCGGTCGCTAAGACGCCTTGACCATCAGGCGCGTGCGGCACGAAAACCTGTCCGCCGCTTCCGATGGTCACCGAGGCAGTGCCGCGCGTCAAGACGTTATTCGCTAACGCCTGTGCCGCTTGATCGGCGCAACCTGCAACCACAGGCAGTCCAACTGGCAGCCCAAGCTGCTCAGCCGCTTCAGCGCACAGTCCAGCGACTGCCTCAGCCGAACCGTAGATGGCAGGAAACAGCGCTCGCGGCAAGCCCAGCCCTTCGATCAAGCGATCAGACCAGCACGATGTGCGGATATCGAACAGCGCCGTCGAAGCAGCGTCGCTCGGCTCGCTGCCGAGCGCGCCTGTCAGCCTGAAGCGGACGTAATCCTTGGGCAATAGGACGCATTGAGCGCGCTCCAACAGCGCAGGCTCGCGCTCAGCCAACCACATGAGCGTAGCCGCCATGAAGCCTGTGGCAGGCAGCGTGCCAGCTATCTCTAGCCATGCCTCTGCGCTGAAAGCTGAGAGCAGGCGCTCCACTTGCGCACTGCTCCGTCCATCAGCCCAGATGATGGCAGGTCGCAATGGCTGACCTGCAGCGTCCAACAAAACTGTGCCGTGCATCTGACCGCTCAGCCCGATGCCGCGCACGCGCGCCCGATCCGCGCCGTGCAAGACGCGCCGCGCTGTGTTGAGCGCCGCCTGCCACCAGATTTCAGGGAACTGCTCAGCGGCGCCAGAGAAAGGCTGCTGAACGGCGTATTCTTCGGCTGCCACTGCGACGACTTCGGCGCGTTCCGCGTCGAAGAGCGCCGTCTTCAGGCTGCTCGTGCCAACATCAATGCCAAGCAGGTAGCTCATGCATCGCGCTCAAGAAAAATTGAGAGGCGAGCGCAGCCCGTGCGCTGCACTCGCCCGCCCTTCAGACAGTCGCTATTGAGGCAAGTTTTCTTTGGTGATCAACTTGACGGGCGACTCGATGAACGGCGCGACCGGACGACCTTCAATCGCCTTGATCAGCGCTTCAATGGCGAGATAAGCCATCTCATCAGGATACTGCGCAACCGTGCCTGCCAAGCGTCCCGCCTTCACAGCTTCCAGCGCCTCTGGAATGGCGTCCACGCTCAGCACGATCACCTTGCCGCTCAGACCTGCCGCTTCAACCGCCTCTATCGCGCCTAGTCCCATGCCGTCGTTCGCCGCGAAGATCGCCTTCACGTTCGGATTGCCTTGCAGGATGTTGCTCGCCACTTCGAAGGCGCGCGCGCGATCCCAGTTGGCAGGCTGACTGGCGACCACTTTGTAGCCCGCTTCAGTGACCGCGTTAGTGAAGCCTGTGACGCGGTCAATGCTGGACGTGGTGCCCGGCGCGCCTTCGATCACTGCCACCTCGGCGCCGCGCTCAATGTTCGCGGCTACGTAGCGCGCTGCCTCTTGCCCTGCGCGCACGTTGTTCGAGGCAATCTGAGCGGCGAGCTTGATGCCTTGCTGAGCATCGGCAGGGATCAGCTCGTCAATGTTGATGAGCGGAATGCCGAGCTGTGTGGCGCGCTCAAGAGCGGCGTTCAGGCTGGTGGCGCGGAACGGCGTCACGCTGAAACCATCGAAGCCGCCTTCGTTCAGCCAGCCTTCCAAAATGGCGAGCTGCTGCTCAGCTGTGCCTTCCGTCGGCGTGCTGCCGATCACCACATCCAGACCGAGATCGGCGGCGGCTTTTTCATAGCCTTTGATCATGGTCAGGAAGAACTCGTTGTCGAGATTCTTGGTCAGCGCGCCGATGCGCAGCTTGCGCAGCTTCGGCTCGCCAAGCCGACTGCCGGCAGTGTCTACGTTCTCTTTGGTGATCAGCTGCACGGGCGACTCGATGAACGGTGCAATCGGACGACCTTGCAGCACCTTGAGCATGGCTTCGACGGCGAGGATCGCCATCTCATCAGGATATTGCGCGACCGTGCCTGCCAAGCGTCCTGCCTTCACAGCTTCCAGCGCCTCTGGAATGGCGTCCACGCTCAGCACGATCACCTTGCCGCCGAGTCCTGCCGCCTCAACCGCTTCTATCGCGCCTAGTCCCATGCCGTCGTTCGCCGCGAAGATCGCTTTCACGTTCGGATTGCCTTGCAGGATGTTGCTCGCCACTTCGAAGGCGCGCGCGCGATCCCAGTTGGCAGGCTGACTGGCGACCACTTTGTAGCCCGCTTCAGTGACTGCGTTAGTGAAGCCTGTGACGCGGTCAATGCTGGACGTGGTGCCCGGCGCGCCTTCGATCACAGCTACCTCAGCGCCGCTCTCGACATTGGCGATCACGTAGCGCGCTGCTTCTTGCCCTGCGCGCACGTTGTTCGAGGCGATCTGCGCAGCGAGCTTGATGCCTTGCTGGGCATCGGCAGGGATCAGCTCATCAATGTTGATGAGCGGAATGCCCAGCTGCGTGGCGCGCTCAAGAGCGGCGTTCAGGCTGGTGGCGCGGAACGGCGTCACGATGAAACCATCGAAGCCGCCTTCGTTCAGCCAACCTTCCAAAATGGCGAGCTGCTGCTCAGCTGTGCCTTCCGTCGGCGTGCTGCCGACCACGATATCAATGCCCAGACGCGCCGCAGCGAACTCATAGCCTTTCTGCATCGTCAGGAAGAACTCGTTATCCAGATTTTTGATCAGCGCTCCGAGACGGACACGCTTTTCCTGCGCGAAGGTCGGCTGAGCGACGACTGCCGCGCTCAAAGCGAGAATCAAAAGCAGCGTTAGAACTTTCCTCATGGCTCACTCCTCAAGTAAATATCGCTAAGTTTCAATAAATAGACACTTTCACAGCTTGCCTCTCGTCAAATCTGCCCGCGCATCACCTCCTTAAGAACTAGCGACTCTGTCGGCGTCGCCATTGGTCGAGGATGACGGCGAAGAGAATGACTGCGCCGACGATCAACTGCTGCCAGTAGCTCTGCACGTTGAAGAGATTCATCGCGTTCTGCACCACGCTGATGATCAGCGAGCCGACGAGCGTGCCAAGAATCGTGCCGCTGCCGCCTGAGAGACTCGTGCCGCCCATGACGGTCGCCGCGATGGCGTTCAGCTCAAAGCCTGTCCCAAAAGTTGGATCGCCGCTGCGCAAGCGCGCCAAGAGCAGCGCGCCCGCCACGCCTGCCAACAAGCCGCACAGCGTGTAGATGCCCAGCTTGTAGCGCTGCACAGGCACGCCTGCCAGTCGCGTGGTCTCTTCGCTGCCGCCAATGGCGATGGTGTACTTGCCAAAGCGCGTCTGCGTCAGGATCAGCCAAGCCAAAATGCCGATCACGACGGCGATCAAGACTGCCACAGGCAGCTCTAGCTCACCGCCGAGCGGCAAGCGCGCTGAGAATATCTCCTGAAAGCTGCGGTCGAAGCCGTACACCGAGCGACCGTCGCTGACGATCAGCGCCGCGCCGCGAAAGATGCCTAACGTGCCGAGCGTCACGATGAACGGCGGCAAGCGCAGCTGCGTGATGAGCAATCCGTTGATGAAGCCGCACAGCGCGCCGATGAATAGCGCGAGCGCAAAGCCGCCCCAGGCGCCAATGGCGAGATCGCGCATCGCCATAGCCGATAGCACGCCGCACAACGCCACAATCGAGCCGATTGAGAGATCGATGCCGCCGCTGGTGATGACGAACGTCATGCCGACCGCGAGGATCATGTTGATCGAGGCTTGGAGCGCAACTTGGATCAGGTTGCGCGGCGTCAGGAACAGCTGCTGACCATCGCGCACGAGCGGCGAGAGCAGCGACATCGCCAACACCAGCACGATCAACACAATCACAATGCCGTAGCGCACCAGCAGCTGGCTGATCGCCTGATGTATCGTATTTTGGTCAAGCCGCTCAGACTGTGTGCGCGCTATCTCTGCCATAGAACACTCACCTCGCTCCACGCCATGCGCTCGTGCTGGCGCGCTGCATCAATTGAGTTGGCAGCACAACCTGCTCATGTGCCGTCTGCGCACGGCTGATAGACTTCAGCAATAGCTCTGCAGCAACATTGCCCAGCTGCTCAATAGGCTGCGCGACGGTCGTCAGTGCAGGGATGAGATACGCGCCCAGCTCTATGCCGTCAAAACCTATGACGCTCAATTGATCAGGAATGGACAATCCTTCGCGCACGGCAGCGTGCATCACGCCGATAGCAGTCACATCGGTCAAGGCGAAGATGGCGCTCAGCGATGGCTGCTGCCTGAGCAGATGCAGCGCCGCGTGAAAGCCGAGATCGTACTGCTGTAACGTCTCGGCATCTGGCTCGTAGACCTGATAAGCGACGTTGTGGTCACGCAAGGCTTGCAGGGCGCCTTGCAAGCGATTTTGCATGGCTTGGCTGTGACGCGACGCGCTGATCACGCCGATGTGCCGATGCCCAAGCGCGATCAGATGCAGCGCGCCTTGGTAGCCACCTTGCCAATTATCAACCATCACACGGTTAGCAGGCACATTCGGCAGGTCGCGGTCAATCAAGACGGTCGGAATGCGTGCGTGCGCAAAATGCTCTGTCCACGCAAGGTCTAAGCCTGTCGGCGCGACGATGGCGCCGTCCACGCGCTGACGGATCAACAATTGCGTGTATTCCGACTCGCGCTCAGCGTCTTCTTCAGCGCTGCAGACCATGATGCGAAAGCCTTTCTCGAACAAGAAGCGCTCTATTGAGTAAGCGAGCGTGCCGAAGAAAGGATGATTGAGCTGCGGAATCAACACGCCGATCAGCCGCGTCTCGCGCCGCCTGAGACTGCGCGCAGGCGCGTTAGGCTGATAGTTCAGCGCTTCCACTGCTGCCAGCACCTGCTCGCGCAAGGCAGGGCTGACCTTGCCCGTCTGATTGATCACGCGCGAGACCGTGGCAAGCGAGACGCCGGCTAATTGTGCGATGTCTTTGATGGTCGCCATGTGCGCTGCTCCTCAGATTGGCTGCGCTTGACTCTTCGCGCCTGTGATGTACGCCACGATCTCTTGCGGCGTCGTCTCTTCTTTGATCAAGGTCGCCACATGCCGACCTTGTCTCAGCACAATCACGCGATCAGCGATGCGATAAACGTCCTGCATGTTGTGGCTGACCACGATCATGCTCAAGCCTTGCTCATCGCGCAGCTTTTCGATGGTCAGCAAGACTTGCTCAGATTCTTCCACGCCAAGCGCAGCCGTTGGCTCGTCAAGGATGAGCAATTTGTGTCCCCACGTGATGGCGCGTCCAATGGCGACCGCTTGGCGCTGTCCGCCGCTCAGACGGCGCACAGAGCGATTAGGCGCAGGAATTTTGATGTGCAGCTGGCTGATCGCTTGTTGCGTCATGTTGCGCATCAGCGGACGATCCAGCCAGCCTGTCACTCTGCCCAGCCAGCCGCCGCGCGTCACCTCGCGACCTAGATAGACGTTATCAGCGACGTCCAGCTCTTCGATCAGCGCAAGGTGCTGATAGACTGTCTCGATGCCTTCGCGAATGGCATCGGCAGGACGGCGGAAATGCACCTCGCGTCCTTCAAGCCAGAGCTTGCCGCCATCCGGCGTCAGCGCGCCTGAGATGATCTTGACGAGCGTGGATTTGCCTGCGCCGTTATCGCCTACCAGCGCCACGATCTCCGCACGATGTACAGGGAACGTGATCTCTTGCAGCGCACGGACTGCACCAAAAGATTTGCTGATGTGGTCAATATATAGCAGCGGACTGGTCATCTAATAAAATCACTGGATTTTGTAAACGTTTTCAAAAAGCGTAGCACAAGGTCTTCTGAGAAAGCAATTAGTCAAAATGCACAAATTGTTTGCACACTTGTTCAGCTTGATTGTCGCGACGCACGCGCTCTGAAGTGAGGAAAAATTGGATGTGCCTGTGTATAATTGGGCGCGTTGAGCAAAAATGGCGAGGCAAATGGCATACTCTGCACGCGATCCGAGCGAAGAGACGCACTTCCAAGACCTGATTGCGCGTTGTCAGCAAGGCGATCAAGCGGCATATGAAGCGCTCTACAACGCTGTGGCGAGCGATGTCTATCGGCTTGCCTACAGCTTGTTGTTGCATCCACAGGATAGCGAAGACGTGGTGCAAGAAGTGATGGTCTACGTCTTCCGCAGCCTGCATCAGTTCGATCCGAAGCGCGGCAGCTTCCGCACGTGGCTGTACACAATCACGGTCAGCCGCTGCCGCAATGCACGCCGTCGCAAATGGCTGCCAACAGTAGCGCTCTCGTCGCTGCTCGGTATGAAGAGCGAGCCGAGAGCGCCGATCAGCCAATCGCCTGAAGTAGCAGTCGCATGGCGCGATGCCTGCGAGTCGATAGAGCGCGCTCTGAGCAAACTCTCGCCGCGCCTGCGCGAAGCAGTCGTGTTGCGCTACGGACAAGGTCTGACCTACCGCGAGATGGCAGAAGTGCTGGACTGTCCGCAGAAAACAGCCGAGAGTCGCGTCCGTCTGGCGCACGAAGCGCTTCGCAACAGCCTGAGCGAAGTGGAGCTAGGCTTGCTTGAGGAATTCGGCAGCGCGTAGTGTATTTCAAGGTGATGTTTTTGCGCACAGGCGACGATAAAACCATGCGATGTAGAGACATCCGCCGTCAATTGCACCCTTATCTAAGCGGACAACTGACGCCTGCGCAGCGCCTTCGCGTTGGCAGGCACCTTGTGCAATGCGAGCGCTGCTATGCCGCGTTTCAGGCTGAGCTAGCGACCATACGGCACTTGGAAGCGCACCTGCCTGCGCTTGGAAGACCGAGCGCTATCCAATTGGCGCGCATTTGGCAGAATGTGAAGGCGCAGACGCGGCAAGCATCAGCGCGCCGCGCCGATTTGCGACCTGCCAGCGCCTTGCTCACGTTGACGCTGGCGCTGGTGTGCGCTGCATTCATCTTTCGCGGCAGCCTTTCGACGGCTGTGGCAGCGCCTTTGCCGCCTTTGCCTGCCGTTGTGCGCACCACAGCGGCGCCGCTCTTCACTGAGACGCCTGAGCCGCTCAGCAATGTATCAATCCATCCGACCGCATCGCTGACCGCTGCGCAGGTGCGCTTGCCATCGGCTGCGCCTGCGCCTAGCGCTCGTAAACCGTAATGCATCTCGTAGACTTTTGAGGAACATCTATGGCGACACTTGATCAAGCGCCGCTTCATCGGCAGCCTGAAGAGAGCGCTGCGCCGCGCCGCACAGCCGCTGAGCTGCTCGATAGCGCTTTAGCGCGCCTCTACACGCTCAATTGGGAACTGATCTTCTATGTGGCGATCTTCGTGATCGCCGCCTTCACGCGCTTTGTGAACTTAGGCGACCGCGTGATGAGCCATGATGAGAGCCTGCACACCAAGTACAGCCACGATCTGTACAAGCAAGGCGTCTTTCAGCACACGCCGCTCATGCACGGACCAGTGCTGTTCCACGCCACAGCGCTCGCCTATTTCCTGTTTGGCGATAGCGACTTCAGCGCGCGGCTCTACCCTGCCATTCTCGGCGTGATCATGGTGCTGATGCCCAAGCTGCTCTTCGAGCGCTGGCTGGGCAAGTTTGGCGCGATGGCTGCCTCAGTCCTGATCTTGATCAGCCCGATGCTGCTCTTCCATCATCGCTACATCCGCGAAGATACGCCGGCGATCTTCTTCACCATGCTGATGGCGTATGCCGTCTTCGCCTATTTAGACGGCGTCCAGCCGCGCCAGCCGAAATACCTTGTGCTGTTAGCCGTCGCGACCTTGCTCAATCTCGGCTCTAAAGAGACAGCCTTCATGTACATCCTGATCTTCGCAGGTTTCTTAGGGCTGTTCCTGCTGATACAGTTGCTGCAGAGCTGGCGGCGCAACGATCACTCACCAGCGGTGATCTGGACAGTGCTGAGCGTAGCGATTGTGCCATTGGCAGGCGCCGCGGCAACGTTATTGCTCAGTCAGCTCAATCTAGGCGGCGACCAAGCGCCTGAGGCAGCGGCAAGCGCATTCGCCGGCGGCATTGCGCAGGATGTCGGTCTGCTGATCGTCGTCGTCCTGCTCGGCGTGCCATTGGCTTTGGCGATCGCGCTCGGCGCGGCTTTCTTGTGTTTCATCGTCTATAAGCTGTTCGGCGCGTTTTTGAGAGCGCTGGTGGATAGCCTTGCCGTGCGCGGACGCTCGGTCTACATGCTGCTCTTGGCAAGCATTTTGATCGGCTCGGTCGCCGCGCTTGTGATGACCAACGCGCTCAGCATCATCCCGCCTGAGACCGTGCGCGCCGCTCAGGAAGAGTGGCGCGCCTATGAAGAAGCAGGGCGCGTTGGCATCGTGCCGCGCTCGCCCGATCCAAACGACCTGCTCTTGCGTCTGGCGCTATGGAGCAGCGCGTTGGTGCTGATCCTGCTCTTGAGCGCGTTGCTCACAGCGGCGCGGCATTTCAGCGCGCGCGCGGACGACTCGTGGGAACTGCTATTGCGCTTTGCGCCGTTGATCTCCCTCTTGGCGGCGCTGTTTGCAAGCGGCACGCTGCGGACGCTGCTCTTCATCGCGGCGATTGCCTCAGCCGTGCTGTTGTTCTTGTATTGGCGCAGCGGCGGCTATCGCGCAAGGCTGCCGATGAGCGAGATCGCGGCTATGGCGAGCATCGCCATTGCCGTGTTCTTCGTCTTGATCTTCCTCGAAGAGCGCAGCCGTCTGGTGGAGAACGTCAGCTCGGAAGTGCGCCCTGCGCCAACCAGCTTCAACAACTACTGGATTTTCGGCTCATGGGTGATCGGCATTTTGGCAGTGCTTGGCATCGCTTGGCTGCGATGGCGCACGACGTTCTGGCAAGAGATGCGGCGCTATCCTGCTTTTGACCTGATCATCCTGCTTGGCTCGCTGGTGCTACCTTGGTCGGCTGCCCTGCCGATCTTCCTCGCCGGCTATCCGCTCGATGGCAGCTTCTACGCGCCGCGCGAGATCAACGCCATGATTCTCGGCGTGATTCCTTTCGTGTTGGTCTCGATCGCGGCAGGCTTGGCATGGCGTCCCGGCTTATGGCTGATCTGCACAGCTGCTTTCTACGGCGTCTTCGCCTTCTTCTTCACCACTATGTTCACCAATCCGCAAGGCGTGGCGACAGGCGTTGTCGGCTCGCTCGGCTACTGGTTAGCGCAGCAAGGCGTGCGGCGCGGCGGACAGCCACAGTATTACTACATGCTGATCCAGCTGCCGCTCTACGAATATCTGGTGACCATCGGCGCGATGTTCGCGGGCGTGCTAGGACTTTCGCAATTTTGGAAGTTCCGCGCTGAGCGCTACGCAGCGGCTGCGGCTGAGCAGGAGCGAAGCGCGTCCGCTGAGCAGATGACACAGTACGAGACTCTGCCAAATGCGGCGATGGAGACGCAAGCGCAAGGCGAGGTGAATGCGCATGAGCGGATTGACGAGGCATCTATCGCTGAGCCAGAGGCTGAGAGACGCGACATCCCTGAGCCCGAGCAGCTCAAGCGTCCGCTGTTCAACGTCTTCGTCGGCTTCTGGGGCGTTTTGATCTTATACGCGCTGACCTTAGCTGGTGAGAAAATGCCTTGGCTGACCACGCACATCGCCTTGCCTTTTGCGCTCTCAGCTGGCTGGTATCTCGGCACGCTGCTAGAGAAAGTGGACTGGCAGGCTTTCTGGCAGCGCAGCTGGGCGCTGATCTTTCTGATCCCATTGGCAGTAGTCGGCGCTGTGAACGCGATCGGCGTAGCGCAACGCGGCTTGGGCGGCTTGACTCGCGAGGGGCAACTGCAGACCTTGAACTGGTTCGGCGTGCTGATCTTCACAGGCATTGTGCTGTACGCCATCTGGCGCGTGCTGCGCGCGGTCGGTGTGCAGCAGGCAGTGCGAGTCGGCGTGCTGGGCTTCTTCGCGCTGCTCGCCGTGCTGACGGCGCGTCACGCTTGGATGGCTGCTTACATCAACTACGATTTGGCGACCGAGTTCATGGTCTATGCGCACGCCGCGCCTGCCAATAAGACGGTCATCAATTACCTCGAAGAGATCAGCCGACGGACGACGGACGGCATGAGCATCCGCGTCGGCTATGATAACGAGGTATCGTGGCCTGGCTCGTGGTACTTCCGCAACTTTCCGAACGGACGCTACTTAGGCGACCTGACGGGCGGCATTCCTGATATTGACCAGTACGTGGCGCTGATGGTTGGGCTGAACAACAGCAGCAAGATCGCAGGGCAGGTGGGCGATAAATTCTACCGCTTCGAGATGATTCGGCTGTGGTGGCCGATGCAGGAATACTTCAACCTGAATCTGAAGCGCGTTGACGACGCTTTCGCCGATCCTGAGATGGCGCGCGCGCTGTGGGACATCTGGTGGAATCGCGATTACACAACGTACACGCGCGCTCATCAGCGCATGACAGGCTTCACAGGCACGTCGTTCACACTGGATAGGTGGCCCGTCTCGGATCGGCTTGTGTTCTATGTGCGCAAGGACGTCGCCGCGCAAATCTGGGATTTTGGCGTTGGCACGGCGCGTGTGAGCGCGCTGCCTGTCGATCCATTCGCTGAGCTGCGCTGCGATACCTGTGCAGCTGAGTTGGTGCTATCGGCTGAGACGGCGCTCAACGCGCCGCGCGGCTTGGCTGTGGATGCCGAAGGCAAGCTGTATGTGGCGGATACGCGCAATGGACGCATCGCGATCTACGACGCCGAAGGGCGCTTTTTGCGCGCCTTTGGGCAGCCAAGCCTGAGCAATGATCCGAACGTGATCGGCGAGCTGGGCGTCCTGCGCGAGCCGTGGGGCGTCGCCGTTGATCAAAACGGGACGATCTTCGTGGCGGATACGTGGCATCACCGCGTGCAGGTCTTCGCTAACGACGGCACGCCGTTGCGCGCTTGGGGCTTTTTTGAGCAAGCCATCCCTGAGGTGGTCGGCAGTGCGGTCGGCTTCTACGGTCCGCGCGATATCAAAGTGGACTCGACAGGGCGCGTCTTTGTGGCGGATACTGGCAACAAGCGCGTGCGCGTCTACGACCGAGAAGGCAACCTGCTCTATGATATCGGGCGGCGTGGCGTCGAGGCAGGTGCGCTCTTCGAGCCTGTCGGCTTGGCGATCAACGAGCGCACCAACGAGCTATTCGTCGCCAGCACGTGGAACAAGCGCATTGATGTCTTCACGCGCGAAGGGCAATACCTGCGCTCTTGGGACGTGATGGGCTGGTATGGCACAACGCCGAGCCAAGATAGCGGCAATCGTCCGTACCTAGCGCTTGATCCGTCAGGGCGCTACCTGTTCGTGACCGATCCTGACGTTGGGCGTGTGCTGATCTACGATACGCAAGGCAATCCTATCCTCGCCTTCGGCAGGCTTGGCAGCGCGCCTTACGTGCAGCTGAATCAGTTCGGCGTGCTTGGCGGAATCGTCTTTGACGCGCAAGGTCGCCTGTTCTTGAGCGATGCAGGCGGCGCGCGGCTATTGCGCTTCTCGCCAAACGCTTTCCCTGGTCTGAACTTCGATGCGGGCGGCGTCTCGCCGCGCGACTTTGAGTTCAGCGCGCCAACTGAGGCGGTCACGCCTGTCGAGCCGACTAGTGAGGCAACTATCGAGCCAACACCGCGCGACTTCTAGTCGCCGTGTGTGTGAAGGAGCAGGGCGGCAAGTTTGCCGCCCTGTTTTTTGCTCAGGCGAGGTAATCTCTGAGCGTATGCGCCAGACGCGGATGGCGCAAGCGACGCAGCGCTTCCTTCTCCAATTGGCGGATGCGCTCGCGGCTCAGACCGAACTTGGTGGCGATCTCTTCTAGCGTGTGTGGATCGCCGCCGCCTAGACCGAAGCGCAGCCGCAAGATATGGCTTTGGCGCGGCGTCAGCTCGCTCAACACTTCTTCGATAGTCTCTTGCAGCATGTGCTGCGTCGCCGACTCAACTGGGCTAGGTGTGTCCTGATCTTCAATGAAATCGCCGAACTCGCTATCGCCGTCATCGCCAACTGGTCGCTCTAAGGCAATGGCGTGTTGGCTGGCGTCCATCATGCCGCGCACGCTCTCGGCAGGAATATCCATCTCAGCCGCAATTTCTTCAGGCGTCGGTCGCCTGCCGAGCGATTGCTCAAGCAGCTGCGCCGTGCGGTACATCTGGCGAATGCGTTCGGTCATGTGGAGCGGAATGCGAATGGTGCGAGTCTTCTGGGCAAGGGCGCGCGTGATGGCTTGTCTGATCCACCATGTGGCATACGTGCTGAAGCGATTGCCGCGTTGATAGTCGTACTTATCCACAGCGCGCATCAGCCCGACGTTGCCTTCCTGAATCAAATCAGGGAACGGCAAGCCTTGTCCCATGTAGCGTTTGGCAATGCTGACCACAAGGCGCGTGTTAGCGCGTCCGAGGTGTTCGCGAGCGGCTTGACCATCGCGGACGATCGCTTCAAGCTGGCGGCGTTGTTCAGGATCGAGATCAGGCATACTCTGCAGTCTGAGCGCCACTTCTTTACCGAGTTCAATGCGTTTGGCGAGTTCGATCTCTTCTTGGGCAGTGAGGAGCGGTTCTTGTGCCATTTGGCGGAAGTATAGACCCACAGGATCGTCGGCGGAAACGGCGTTTATATCGCCAATTTCTTGGATTTCTTCGCTTTCAGCGTCGTAGTCGTCCTCCAGTTCGTCCGTCTCGTCGCGTTGCAAGTCTTCTTGGCGCAGCTCGATGCCAAGCTCGTCCAGTTCGTCTAAGACCGATTCAAAAGTGTGGGTATCATCTGCCTCATCTTCCAGCAACTCCATCACATCTTCGAAGGTAACGTATCCCCGCCGATCGGCTCGGTTCAAGAGTTCCTGAATCACCTTGCGTTTGCCTCCTACATGGTTTCTAAATGGCTTTAGAAACGATCCGTACGTTCATCTAACGGACTCACTCGGTGCGCAGACGCATACCTTGCCGCCATAGGACACGCCACACAGCACTATAGCGTTACATCTCAGAATCGGGCTTACAGAGCAGCGAAGTGCGGATAGAGCTGCTCGTCAAGTTTGAGTAGCGCATGGATGCCACCACTACGGCTCAGCACTTTTGAGTTTTGCGTCAAGCACCATACGCTTAGCGTAGTGCTTTTTTAAGGGCGTGTCAAGCCCTAGAATTGCTCACACGCCATTCAGGAAACTGCTGTATACTGTTAATGGTTATCCACGCAAAATTGAGGTGTGTATGTTCCGCTTGAAACGCCTTTTGGCAATTTTACCAATTGCCCTGCTCGTTGCAAGCCTTGCAACGCCTTCCGCTCAGCTGACCGCACAGCGCACTGCCGAAAACACCCCTCGCCTTGCCCAAGCCGATCTTGAGAGCATGGCGGCGCTCATGCCCAGCGACTCAGCCCTTTTCTTCGCGCTGCGCACAGATGATAACTACATTGAACTGCTCGATAGCCTGATCCAGAAGGTCTACGATACGCTGCCGCGCTTCACGCTGCCCAATTTCAGCTTGAAAGACCTGCTCGATCTCTTGGCGCAGCAGGCGCTCGGCGGCGATTTTCAGACGAAAATTCGCACATGGCTTGGCGATAACATCGCGTTCGCTGTCGGCTCGCCCAGCAAGTTGTTCGATATGAACCCGCGCAACGATACTGAGACCGAGATTGTGTTGGCAATCCAAATCGTCAACCGCGCTGAATTCGAGGCGACCTTCGAGAGCCTTGCCGATCCGCGCGGCTACAATAAGACCCGCTCGGCTGAGTTCACGGACTACGAAGATGCACAGCAGCCTATTCTGATGCGCGTGAGCGAGACGCTCGTCTTGCTCGGCACGAAAGCAGGCGTGAACAGCACGCTGAACCGCGCCGCCAAGCTGAACGCCAATGCGCAATTCAAACAGACCGTCGGCGCGTTGCCCGATAGCACCTATAATATCTTCGCTTACGTGAACCTGAGCGAGCTTCAACAGCCGCTCACCATGCTGCTGCCGCGCGATCAGCGCGACCTATTGCGCACGCTCACGGCGCCGTTCGCCATTGGCGCCACCATCCTCGATGGACGCTCGCTCGTGCTGGACTTCGCCATTCGGAATACTGAGATCGTCAGCGATTTCGGTCTCGACAAGCCCGTCAATCCCGACTTTGCCCGATGGATGCCCGCTGATACAGTCCTTTCTATCCATCTGCGCGACCTGAGCGCCTACTATCAAGCGTTTTTGAGCGCGCTGCGCCTCACCATAAGCGGAGAAGCTGCGCTGCGCGCCTTTGAGCTTGCGTTGCAACAGTTTGAAGACGCCTTGCGCGCATCGCTCGGACTTGACCTGAATGAAGATATCTTGAGTTGGCTGACGGGCGATTTCGCATTCTTCGTCGCGCACACGCCGCAAGAGCGCTCGCTGCTAGAGCTAGGGATCGATCCGAGCCTGCGCTTGCCGTTCGTCGGCTACGACTTTGGTTTGGTGACCGAAGCGACCGATCCTGAGAAGGTTGCCAAGCTCATCGCTGCGCTGGGCGACGCACTTGAGGTATCTCTGCGCAATGCGCCAAACGCAACTGTGACAGCCGATGAGAAGCGCATCACGATCACTATCAACGTGCCGAATCTGACGACGCCTGTCGAGGTCG
>DAOTWB010000199.1:0-11463 GCA_034436235.1 Anaerolineae bacterium | reverse complement strand
TTCGATGCCACGCTCAGAGCAGTCGAGACGATCAATCAGATGGGAATGCCGGGACGCCGTGCAGTGGTCGTCTTCTCTGACGGCGCGGAATGGGCGCAAGGCGGCAGGCGCGATCCGCAGACAGGTGCGCGCATTCCCTGCAGCCGCGCCAAGCTAGACGATGTGATCACGCTCGCCACCAATCGGCGCTTCCGCGTGCCGATTTACACCATTGGCTACACGCCACATGAAGAAGTCGATCTGCCTTCGCTTGAGCAAATGGCGCGCGTCACAGGCGGCACGTTAGCAGTTGGCGATGATATGCCCAGTCTATTCCGTCAGATTAACGAGGCAATCGCTGCCGTGCGCGTGGCAGAGGCAATTGTCAAGCCGCAACGCGGCGAGCGCATCGCCAGTCTGCGCCTCGTCCTAGAAAACGGCGCTACCCTGCTTTCCAATAACGAGACCTTCATCTCGCCTGAGGATTATTCTTTCAAGACGCCAACGCCGACTTTCACGCCAACCGCGACCTCAACATCCAGCTTCAGCCTGAGCGCTGCCGCCTTCGATCCTGTCAACCGCGTCTTCCGCTTCGAGCTGCTCGGTCTGGTGACGCCTGAGGCGATTGCAGAGTACCGCGTTGAGCTGACCACTAGCGGCGGCACGAAAATTAACGAGCTGATCAAGAGCGCGCCGCTCGATGCGAACATCATCGAAGTGCCGCTGCCGCTCGATGCGCCGCCGGGACGCTATAACATCTTCGTCACGGCGCTCGGACGCGACGGCGCAGTCGTTGTGCGCCAGACGACGACTGCTGAATTCAATCCGACTGCTACGCCAACGCCGTCTTTCACGCCGACTCCATTGCCGGTCGGCGCGCAGATCAAGTCCATTCGCTATAACGATGAGGCGATCAAAGATAGTGTCACGCTCACGTTAGAGCTGTTCAGCCCTGAGCGCATCAATAACATCCGCATTTCGATCATCGATCGCGGCAACTTTGAGCGCATGGCAGTTAATGTGCCGCCTGCGCCTGAGATTTTCTTCAGCCTAGAAGGCATCGTAGCAGGCGAGTACGTCTTCAACGTGCAAGCCTTCGATAGCAACGGTCAGCTGCTCGGTCCGCTGGCGCGCTTCTCTTTCGTGCATGACCGTCAGCCAACGCCGACCATCACGCCGTCGCTGACGCCGACGCCGATTGTGCCAGCGGCGGTCATTCAGACGATCCGTCCTGATGTGGAGAATCGGCGCTTCATGGTGGAGATCGCCGTGCGCAACGAGCAGCTGATCAAGCGCTACCGCTTGGAAGTGGTAGACGCTTCAACAGGCTTGAAGATCGGCAACGATTTGTTCTTCAACGTGCCGCCACACGACCGCGTCATCGTGCCGTTTGATGTGTTGCCCGGCGGCGGCACGGTTGGCGGCGAATTCCAATTCGTGCTGCGCGGCTTGAACGATGAAGATCGGGCGATCACTGAGCCGTCCACTTTCCAATTCAAGGTGGTGCCGCCGCCGCCAACGCCAACGCTCACGCCGACGCCCGAGCCGACGCTCACGCCGACGCCGACACCTGAGCCGAGCGACATGATCTACGTCATCAGCCGCGCCATTAACAATCCTAACCAGCGTCCGCTCGTGCTGGGCATGTTCGGCGTGCTGGTGCTAGGCTTAGGCTTCTTGTTCTTCGCGCTGGTGCGCCGTCCTGCCAAGCCGAAGACAGGCACAGGCTTCATCGCTGAGATGACGGGCGCTGTGAACGTCCGCGAGTTGGAAGGCGCCAAGAAGCAACCTAAGGGCAATAAGCCTAGCGTGCCGCCGCCGCCGCAACAGCAGCGCTTGAACGAGCCGCGCCGCACGCCGACCGCGCCGCCGCCAGTTGACGTCAGCAGTGAGACCGCGCCTGCGCTGCCCATAGGCGATGTGACCTCGCCTGTGCCGCGCCTGATGATGCCCGTCGCCTCGTTGATCGTCGAGGCGACGCGCCACGTGCCTCTGCAAGGACGCACGCTGACCATCAGTCATACGCCGTTCGGTCTAGGACGTAAAGGTCGCGATCTCAATTTCGATAACGACGATAACGTCTCGCGCGATCACGCTGAGATCACTTATGTGAACGATGTTTTCTACATCACGGATCGCAACAGCACGCACGGCACTTACGTGGACGAGCGGCGCATCCCTGCCGGCACGCCAACGCCGCTCCGCGATGGCACGCGCATTCGGCTCGGCACAACAACCATCTTACAATTCAGGCAGAGCGCCGATCCTGAGCTGACCAATCCTGAGTTGCCCAGCGCACGCTACTGAGGAAGTTGACCTATGGCTGAGAGCTTCCTGAACACGCTCGATTTAGCAGAGCTGACCGATAGAGGTAGCAAGCGCTCTCGGAATGAAGACGCCTGCCGCATGTTAGTCCCGACTGCCGATGCGCCTGAGCGCGCTGCTGGCGCGCTATGGGTGGTAGCGGACGGCATGGGCGGCTTGGGCGGCGGCGATCGCGCCAGCCAAGCGGCGATTGACGAGATCGTGCGCGCTTATTATGGTCAGAGCAAATACGGCGGAAGCGTGGTCAGCCGCCTTGAGGTCGCCCTTGAGGCTGCCAATCGCTTCGTCCGCGAGCAATCGGCGCAGATCGGTCTGTCGCGCATCGGCTCGACGGCAGCCGGTGTCGTCTTGGAAGAGAACGGCGTGGCGACCGTCTTCAACGTCGGCGATTGCCGCGTCTATCACGTTCGCGGCGATTACATCCAGCGCGTCAGCAAAGATCAGAGCGTGATGGAGCGCCAGATTGACGCCGGCGCCTCAGAGGAAGCCGTCAAAGCCTCGCGCAATTCGATGGTGACCGCTTTTCTCGGTCAGCCGATTCCGATGCAAGCCAACATCGTGCAACTGAAGGTCGCGCCGAACGATGTGCTGGTCATCTGCAGCGATGGCTTGTGGAGCTTGGTCGAGCCGCACGAGATACTGAGCATTGTCAAGAAGAATCCTGCTGCCAAAGCTGTGCGTCTGCTGGTAGACCTAGCGCTCAGGCGCGGCGGCAACGATAACATCACGGTCATCGTGGCGCGCATCGGCAAGCCGCCTGCGGCAGGCAAGGCAGGTTGTGTCGTGCCGCTGGCGCTCGCCATTTTGTTCGCGCTGGTCGGCTTAGGCGCGGCGACGCTCTTCAGGCAAGCCGAAGCGGCGCCAATCGCCGTTGCCACAGCCACAGAGCTGCCCACCCAAGCGCCAACGCCAACTGAGCTGCCCACTCAAACGCCGACCGCGCCGTCGCTCGCTGCCACCAGCGTGCCGCTTTTCCAATCGGTCTCGCTGACGCCCAGCAACACCTTCACGCCCAGCAATACGCCGACCGATACGCCGACCAGCACCAACACGCGCACGCCGACCAACACGCGCACGCCGACCAACACGCCAAGCAATACGCCAACCTTCACGCCAACGCCGACCTTCACCTTCACGCCGACGCACACGCCGACGCGCACACGGACGTTCACGCCAACCTTCACGCCGACTTTCACCTTGACGCCGACCAACACGCCGACACGCACGCCAACGCCGACGCTGACGCCATCGCACACGCTGACGCCGACTTCGACGCTGACGCCATCGCGCACGCCGACGCGCCGTCCTGCCACGCGCACGCCGACTTCTAGCGGACCTATTCCATTGCCCACTGATCCGCCTGGCGGTGGCGGTCCAGGCAATGGCGGTGGTCCGGGTGAACCGCCACCACCGCCGCCACCACCGACGGATACGCCACCGCCACCACCGCCGACGGATACGCCACCGCCTCAGCTTGGTGGCTAGCGGCGCCCTGAGATGCTTGCCGCTCGTGACGCCTTGCGAGCGGCAAGCATACTGCTGCACACTATGCGCAACATCTCCATCACGCTACCGAATACGCTGCCGCTATGAGCTATCCGATCGCCTTTGTGGACAGTGTGACGCGCTTTCTGGCGCGTCTGAACATTCAACCGCGCTCGCCGCTGCTCTTCCAGCAAGCGCTCACCCATCGTTCATACCTGAACGAGCATCCTGAGATCGTCAACCTGCCCGATAACGAGCGACTGGAATTCTTAGGCGACGCTGTGTTATCCTTTCTGGCGGCGCGCTGGCTCTATGCGCGGCTGCCCGAAGCGCGCGAAGGCGTCCTGACGCGCCTGCGCGCGGGCATGGTGAGCAACGAGCGGCTTGCCGAATACGCGGCTGCGCTGGGCATTGGCGAAGCGCTGCTGATGGGCAGAGGCGAGCAAGAAGGCGGCGGTCGGGCGCGCAAGCGCAACCTGAGCGGCGCTTTTGAGGCTTTGCTCGGCGCGCTCTATCTCGATCAAGGCTTGCAGGCTGTCCAAGACTTTCTAGAAGGCTATTTTGAGCGCGCGCTCGCCGAGATACAGCGCACGCGCGCCGATAAAGATGCGCGCAGCCTGCTGCAGGAATGGGCGCAGCTGACGCATAACCTGACGCCGCGCTATGAAGTACTCTCGATGAGCGGCGCAGAACACGCGCCGATCTTCACAGTGGCTGTCTCAGTTGGCGCAGAGCGCTACGGAATCGGCAGCGGCAGCAGCAAGCGCAGCGCTGCGCAAGCGGCGGCTGCCGAAGCGCTCAGGCGACTCGGCTTGACGGATGAGGCTTGAAAAGACGTGAAAAGACTTCTGATCACGGGCGGCAGCGGCGATCTAGGACGCGAATTGTGCCAGCAGGCTGCCGCCAAAGGCTATCAGGTCACGGCGACTTACCTGACGCGCGCCAAGCGCGTGCGCGCAGGCAAGCCGCTCCAGCTGGACTTGAACGACCGCGACGCGGTCAAGGCTGCGCTTGACCAAGTGCAGCCTGAGATCATCATTCATACGGCGGTGCCGCCGATGAACGCGCCGAACCTGCGCGCGCAAATCGTGGCGTCCGCCTATCACTTGCGCACGTCCTGTCCGCGCGAGACCAAGCTGGTCTTCCTCTCGACCGATATGGTCTTCGACGGCACACAGCCGCCCTACGCCGATGACGCGCCGCCGTCGCCGCTCTCAGCCTACGGTCAGGCGAAGGCGGAGATGGAGACTATGGCGGATTACGTGGTGCGCACCAGCCTGATCTACGCTTTTGAGCGCGGCAACAAACAGACCGATTGGATGCTGGAGAAGATCGGGCGCGGCGAGACGCTCCGTCTGTATGAAGACGAATTTCGCAGCGCGACTTGGGTCGTGAACTTGGCTGAGGCGATCTTGGAGCTAGTGGAAAATCCGTTCTTTCGCGGCACGCTGAACGTGGCGGCGCCGACAGCGATCAGCCGCTTGACGCTCGGCGAGAAATTGCTGGAAGCGCTCGGCATCGTCGGCGCACCTGTCGAGGCAGTCTCCTCAGCCCTGACAGGTCGTCCTGCCAATCTGACGCTGGACGTGAGCAAGGCACAACTGCTGCTGAAGACGCCGCTGCTGAGCCTTGAGGAAGCCTACGCGCGCTGGCGCGAGAGCGCGCCTGAGGTGCGTTGAGCGTGCGGCGCGTCCTATGGCTGATCCTAGCGCTGTGTCTGACGGCGTGCAGCGCGCTCGACAGCGCGCTCAGTCCAACGGCGACGCTCGATATCGCCTATCCTGCCATGCCGCGCAACCTGACCGAAGGTCGCGTGAGCCGCGTAGTAGATGGTGACACAGCCGATATCCTCGTGAACGGCGAGCGCTGGCGCGTGCGGATGCTGGGCATGGATACGCCTGAGGTCGTCGCGCAGGATCGTCCTGTGGAATGCTTCGGACGGCAAGCATCGGCGCGCGCTAGGCAGCTCTTGGAAGGACAGACGGTCTATTTGGAGCGCGACGCCTCACAAGATGATCGCGACCGTTTCGGACGCTACTTGCGCTTTGTCTGGTTCGGCGATGGACGGCTCTTCAACATGCAGATGATCGCCGAAGGCTACGCTTTTGAATACACTTATCGCGGCAATGCGCACAAATATCAGCGCCAATTTCGCAACGCGCAAGCTGAGGCGCAGCGCGCAGGACGCGGGCTGTGGTCGCCTGCGACCTGCAACGGCGAGCGGCGTCCTGAGTGAGCGTCCGCTCGCCTGCGCGCCTGCCCTAGCGCGGATAGGCAACCTGCGGCAAGCGCTTCACAGCAGTCGCTAGGCGATCGTCTTCGTAGATAGTCAGGATGCCGACCGTAGGTTCAAACTGGTAGCGCTCAGGCGTCTGAGCAGCGCGCTTGAGATGACGCGCCAGAATGAGCCGTCTGAGAGGCGAGGCAGTGTGTGCGCGCTGCCAACGCATCGCCTCAGGCGTCATGGCGTAGAGCGCGCCTGGATTGAAGAGCAGGATGCCGTCGTGCCATGCGCAGTAGGTGCGATGCCAGTGTCCGAACAGGATCGCCTGAACGCGATCCGCTTGGAATAAGCGCAGCAGGTCTGCTTGCATACCGTTCCAAGCGTCCATAGGCTTGCCCAGACTTCTGCGCAGGAGCGGACGGACGCGCTCGATCCACAACGAGCGCTGTCCATGCGTGATGCCGATGCGCACGCCTGCCAGCTCTAGCACGCGCTTGCGCGGCAGCCGCACCTTGTCGTCATCGCCTGCCACGGCAGTCACAGGTGCGATGCGCGATAGCTGCTCCAACACAGGTTGTGTCTCGATATCGCCCAGATGCACGATCTGCTGAACGCCTTGAAAGGCTTCGGCGATGGCGTCGTGGGGCAGGCTCGGGACGCGCGTGGGATAGTGCGTATCGCTGATCACGCCGATTCGATAGAGCATTTGGCTGCCGTCCTGCGCTGATGAGTCGTGCGCTATAGTCCTTTTCGTCGTAAGACGGTATCATATCTTGAAAGACGCTTTTGTGAAGAGAGAGACGCGCATGGAACAGGCAGTTTCGCCAAGCATCACTTCCGCGCTGCGCGCGCCGAGTCGCGCTGATGGCGTGCGCAATCTGCTGCGCGCTTTGCTCGTGCCGTTTTTGGCAGTGTTCACAGCGGCGCTGATCGGCTCGGTCTTCATTTTGCTGGCAGAGCGCGATCCGTTCCGCGCCTATCAAGGTTTGTTACAAGGCTCGCTTGGCACTGATTCGGCGCTGGTGCGCACGCTGATCAAGATGGCGCCGCTGATCCTCTCGGGTTTGGCAGTGGCGTTCGCCTTCAAGGGCGGCTTGTTCAACATCGGCGCGCAAGGGCAACTGTTAGTCGGCTCGCTGTGCGCGGCGTGGGCGGGCTTCGGCATCAGCGGATTGCCGCCATTGCTGCATGTGACCGTGGCGATGTTGGCGGGCGCGCTCGGCGGCGCATTGTGGGGCTTTTTGCCGGGCTTCCTGAAGGCGCGGACGGGCGCGCATGAGGTGATCTCAACGATCATGCTCAATTATATCGCGGCGCTCTTGCTGGAGTGGCTTGTCTCGCCGGCGCGCGCTAACACGCCTGCCGGACCGTTGGCGCTCTGCACTGCGCCGGGCATCTGCAGCGGCAATCCGAATCGCACGCCGCCGATCCTCGACTCTGCCGCCTTGCCTGTGATCTACGCGCCGGGCGGACGCGCTACAGATACCTTGCACTTGGGCGTGCTGATCGCCATTGGCGTCGCCATTTTGATCTGGTTTGTGCTGTACAAGACGACCTTCGGCTTTGAGCTGCGCATGGTCGGCTTGAATCCGAGCGCGGCGCGCTATGCAGGCATAAAGGTTGGACCCATGACTATCTTGACGATGATGATCGCAGGTAGTTTGGCGGGCTTGGCAGGCGCGATTCAGGTGCTGGGCGTGACCAAAGATTTTCAGACCAATCAAAACTTGGCGCTCGGCTTTGATTCCATCGCGGTCTCGCTGCTGGCGAGCAATAATCCAATCGGAATCATTCCGTCCGCGTTTTTGTTCGGCGCAATGGACGCCGGCGGCGCGCAGATGCAGCTCTCGGCGCGCGTGCCTGCCGAGCTGATCAAGGTGGTGCAGGCGCTCATCCTGATGTTCGTGGCAGCCGATCAGATCATACGCGGTCTGTATCGCATTCGCGGCAGCGGCGAGCGGCTCAAAATCAGCACGACGTGGGGACAGCGTTAGCGATGCGGCGTCTGTGGCTGACGTTGCTGATCGCGCTGCTGGCAGCCTGCGATCCGAGCGCTGCAGAGACGCTGCTGCGCGTGCGCATTCAGGTAGATGGGCAGGAATTGGCGCTCTCAGTCAGTCCGCCGAGTTCGGTCGGGCAAGTGCTGCGGCGCGCTAACATCAGCTTAGGCGCGTTCGACCGCTTGAATCCGCCCGATTTCACGCCTGTGACCGACGGCATGTTGATCACTGTGGTGCGCGTGGAAAATCGCGCTGAGTGCCTTGAAGAGAGCGTGCCATATGCCCGTGAGACGCTCAAAACGCCCGATCTGCCTGAAGGCACGACGCGCGTCTTGCAAGGCGGCGTGAACGGCATAGCGCGCGTGTGCTACGATGTGCTGCTAGAAGACGGCATTGAGCGCCGCCGCACGCAGAGCAGCCGCACTTTGCTCACGCTGCCTATCAACCAAGTCGTAGCGGTCGGCGTGGATTTGAGCCGCTTAGAGCCAATCGCCATCAACGGCACGATCTTCTACATCAGCAACGGACAGGCGCGCCTGATCCGTGAGACCAGCTTGAATCAATTCACGCTGCAGACAGGCGGCAACTTGGACGGCTTCGTCTTCTCGGTCTCGCCCGATGGACGGCAGTTGCTATACACGCGCAAGCCTGATACGTCTTCGCTCGAGGTCTTCAACGAGCTGTGGGTGCTGATGGATACAATCGATCCGAGCGCGCGACCTGTCAAGTTGGTGGTGGATAACGTCTTCTACGCTGAGTGGCTGCCCGACCGTCCAAATACCTTCAGTTACTCCACTTTGCGTCCGCGCACTGAACCGCCTGCCTATCAAGCGCTCAACGATCTGTTCATCGCGCGGCTCGACTCGACGGGCAAGATCGTCGCCGCCGATCCGATCCTGCCGCCGACCGATAGCGGCACCTATAGCCAATGGGGAACACTTTTCGCGTGGTCGCCTGATGGCAAGCGCTTGGCTTGGGCGCAGGCGGAAGGCGTTGGCATAGTGGATTTGCAGCGCGGCGCGTTGCAGAAGCTGATTGACTTCCGCATCTATCAGACGACGCTGGCACGCGGCTGGCTGTGGCAGCCGAGCTTGGCGTGGTCAGCGGATAGCGCGATCCTCGCCGCGTCTGTGCATGGCGCGCCGCTTGGCGATGAGCCGCCTGAGAACAGCCCTGTCTTCGATGTCGCCGTTGTGAACGCCGCCGCCAACTTCGTGATCAATCCGTTCCTTGAGCGCGTCGGCATGTGGTCAGCGCCGCAATTCTCGCCGCTGGTGCGCACAGCGCGCGATACAGTCAGCGGCAGCATCGCGTATTTGCAGGCGCGCACGCCGAACGATAGCGTGAACGGCGAGTACGATCTGGTGGTGGCAGATCGCGACGGCAGCAATCCGCGAGCGATCTTCCCAAGCCGTGAGCAAGTTGGCATCCTGCCGTTTGAAGATCGGACGCGCGGCGCGAAATTCCAGTGGAGCCCTGACGGCAAGCAGATCGTCTTGGCGTATCAGGGCGATCTGCACGTGATAGATGTGGGCAGCGGACGCGCTACGCGCATCACAGTGGAAGGCAGCGCGCTCAGTCCGCGCTGGACGAGATGAGATCATGCCGCGCGCCTTGCTCGCTTTTCTGTTGTGCTGCCTGCTGAGCGCGCTCGGCGTCGGCGTCGCTCTCGGGAGCGCCGATCAGCATCGGCGGGCGATTCGCGGCTGGGAAAATCCTGCTGATGGCGGCGCGATGCCGTTCAAAGTGCCGCTGCAAGGCGTGAATGCCGCGCTGACCAAATATACGGCTGAGGAACTGCCGCGCCAAGTGGCGGCAATCGCCAAGGCAGGCTTCATCTGGGTGCGGCAACCATTCTACTGGGCGGAGATCGAGGCAGAGCGCGGCGTCTTCGATTTCAGCCGCTACGATCCGATTGTCGCGGCTGTAGCTGCGCAGCCGAGCCTGCGCCTTGTAGCAGTCTTAGAAAGTACGCCTGCTTGGGCGCGGCGGCGCGAAGCGAGCGGTCATTTTTTTGCGCCGCCTGCCAACATGGAGCATTTTGCGCGCTTTGCGCGGGCGCTGGCGACGCGCTACGCCGATCAAATTGACTTCTACCAAATTTGGGACGAGCCGAATTTGCAGGAGCGCTGGGGCGGACTCGATCCGCAGCCTGCGGCGTACACGGCGATGCTGGCAGCCGCTTATCCTGCCATCAAAGCTAACGATCTGAACGCGACGGTCATTGCCGCGGGCTTGGCGCCAACTGTGGAGCAAGGTCCGCGCAACATCAGCGACCTGAGCTACTTGCGCGCGCTGTATGCCTATGGCGCCAATCAATACTTCGACGCGGCTGCCGCCAAGCCGTATGGCTTCAATAGCTCGCCTGAAGATCGGACTGTGGACGCGAATGTGCTGAACTTCTCGCGCGTGGTCTTGCTGCGCGAGGTGATGCAGCAACACGGCGACGGTCACAAGGCGCTTTGGGCGAGTCATTTTGGCTGGAATAGCTTGCCTGAGGATTGGCGCAGCGCGCCTTCGATCTGGGGACAGGTGGACGGCGCGACGCAAGCGGCGTGGACGCGCGCTGCCTACAGGCGCGCCGCGCGCGAGTGGACGTGGCTGGGCGGCTTGATCCTACAGCACTGGTCGCCAGATGCGCCTGCCGACGATCCGATACACGGCTTCGCCGTCTCTGAGCGCGCGGCAGTTTGGTTTGAGGACGGCGCGTTCTTCGCGCGCGAAGGCTTGGAGCGCGGCTTGCATCATCCTAGCGACGCGCGGCTGCGCTACGAAGGCGCGTGGCAGCTCGGCGCGCTTGGCGCGGATGTGCGCTCAGTTGATTATGGCGATCCGACCTTCGATTTCAGTCCGCAGCGACTCATCTTCCGCTTTCAAGGCGAGTCGTTAGCGCTGCGCGTGCGGCGCGGCGACTATCTCGCCTATCTGTATGTGACCATTGACGGCGCGCCTGCCAACGCGCTGCCGCAGAACGAGCAAGGCGGCTATCTGGTGCTGCGCTCTGCCACGCTGCAGCCTGAGACGGTCACCATTCGCGTCGCCTCAGGCTTATCAGACGGCGTCCATCAGGCGGAGATCGTGCCGTATCTCGGCTATGAGCGCTGGATTCTGGCGGCGATCGCGGTCGGCGACTCGCCGCCTGCGCCGCCTTTGAGCATCTTCGGCGGCATCGGCGTGGCGTTGATCGGTCTGGGCGGCGCGCTGTGGTCAGCCCGTCAGGTGCCGCGCGACGGTCAGCGTCGGATGTGGCAGGCGCTGCGCGACTACCTGAGACGCACGGCGGGCTTTTTCAGCGCCGCGCTCATCTCAATTGTCGGCGCGCTGAGCATGGCGCTGACCGTGAACGATCTGTTGCCTGCCATTTTCCGGCGCGATAGCGCGGCGATCGCGGCGGCGGCAGCGGTCAGCGGCGCGCTGTATCTCTCGCCGCACTTATTCGTCACACTGGTC
>DAOTWB010000198.1:0-16154 GCA_034436235.1 Anaerolineae bacterium | reverse complement strand
TCAATGCCTGTCGGCTGCCCGACGCCGAAGCGCCGCAAGCCTTCGTAGAACTCAGTTGGACCTAGCACGTCTACAGCCAACCACGTCGTGCCGAGATTCCACGAGCGCACGAGGATATCCACAAAGCTCTGCGAGCCATGCGCAGCGCGATCCCAATTGTAGATACGCCTGCCGCCGACCGTGCGGAAAGCACTGCCTTCATAGTACGTCGAATCTTCCGAAACTTTGCCCGACTCAAGGGCGAGCGCAGCTGTGACAACTTTGAAGACCGAGCCCGGCTCGTAGGTATCGCTGATAGCAGGATTGCGAATGGTCTCTTTGCTGGCGCGGAAATAGACGTTCGGATCGAAGGTCGGGTAAGAAGCCATAGCGAGGACTTCGCCCGTGCGCGGATCCATGATCAAGATCGTGCCGCCGGTCGCGCCGTAGCGGTTGATCGCGTCATAGAGTTCGCTCTCAGCGAGGTGCTGAATGCTGCGATCGATAGTCAGGTAGATATCGCGTCCAGGCGGCGGCGGCTCGCCCAGAATCGCCTCGAAAGGGATGCGGCTGCGCTCTGTGATGCGGCTCTGACCTGCTAGGTCATCATTGTAGCCGCCTTCCACGCCAACGTAGCCGCGCCGCAAGTTGCCTTCCCAGCCTACGAAGCCGATCACGTGCGCCGCCAAGCTATTGTGCGGATAGATGCGCTTCGGCTCAGGATCGATGGTCACTGCCAGCAGATTCAAGCGCGCCACTTTCTGCGCCACTTCCGCGCTGACAGGCTGCCGCGTGACCAGCTCATACGGCGCACGGCTGCTCGCCAGACGCAAAATGCGCTCCTCATCTTCGCCAAGCGCTTCCGCCAGCTCGCGCGCAAGGCGCGCCTTATCAGAGACGTACACAGGGCTGATGCCGATGCGGTACTCGGTCATGTTAGCAGCCAGCAGCTCGCCATTGCGGTCGTAGATGCGTCCGCGCTCAGGGAAGCGATCGTTGATCGTACGGTAGTTGCTGCTGGCGACGCGCTGCAAGTAGGCGGCTACGTCCAGCTGAAATTGAAACGAGGCGAGACGCGCGAAGAGCAAGACGCCCGTGATGATGATCACAAAGGTGAGCAGAGAGAGCCGTCGGTTGAAGCTCGTTCGCATGTGCAAAGCTCCTACGGCGTGCTGCCGCCGTTCATCCACTGTTCGAATTGGCGTAGCAAGATATCCCACTGTTGGCGCACCCAGCCTTCAAAGGTCTCGTCGTAGACCAGCGTTGGCGTAGGCAGCAGGAAAGGCGTGGGCGTGGCGCGCACGGGCGAGTAGCCTTCTACCACGATGTATTCGAGGTCTTTGGCGGCGGCAGGCGCAAAGCCGAGCTGCTGAGCGCGTCCGCGCAAGGTGTTGATGTTGCGCTGCTGAGCGATTTGCGCCTGCATATCGCTGATAGCACGTTGCAAGAACTCGCGCGTGCGCTGCAGCTCTAGCAGATTGCTGCCTGTGGTGGCAGTGACCGTCGCCTGAGCGAGGTAGAGCGCGCCGATGAAAATCGCCACAATCGCGATCAGGACGATGATCGCCACAGCTTGCGTCGGCGAGCGCCATGGCAGCTGTGGCACGGCTTGCCGAATTGGCGTTGAAGGCTGTCTATCCGTCATGGCGCGACAGTATACCTGATTTTCGACAGTCTCTGCTGCACTTTCAATGCGTCTCTGTGCGGTCGCCTTCGCTGGCAGGCGACGCCATGTAGCATCTGTGGGCCTCGCGGCTCGTCTTGATGGCGAGCGCCACTATCAGGTAGGCAAGGCGGCGCGCCGTCTCAGGACGCTCTTTCCAGCTCAGCGCTCGCAACGCCATCAGCCCGAGCGGGACGAAATATTCCGCCCAGTTGCCGCGATGTAGCAAGCCGCTGACGATACGGCGCACTTCTAGGATCGGGATGAGCGCTCGCGCGTAAGGATGCTCAGCGCTGAAGAACGCCGTCTCGAGCGCCTCTGGCTGTGCATAACAGGCACGATTGAGCCGATCCAAGACTGCGAGCGCTTCCCATGCTGCATCCCACGAGTCGGGCAGCTGTGGCGCAAGCAGCGAGAGAATCAGGCTCAGCTCAAGCGTCGCCCAATCGAAGAGCGTGTGTCCGTCGCGCGCCCATTCGAAGTCGATCAGCCATGCGTCGCCATTGCGTCCGATCAGCACGTTGCCAATGTGCAGATCGCCGTGCATGGCGCAAAACGAGCCGCTGATGAGCGCGTCTAGCAGCTCGCGATAGTGGCGGAGCGGATTGGGCAGGCGCTCAGGGAAGACGGCGTGGCGCGGCAGCGGATCGCCAACGAGATCGAAGTTAGGTGCAAGCGCCAAGACCTGCCCTTGCAGGATATCATCTCGCGTGCGGACGACCTTGCCTGCCACTTGCCTCAGGACTGTGCCGCGCCGCAGGTTCGGTTGCGCGGATAGGTCAAAGTTTCTGACATCTACGCGCAAGGCGAGATTGATCGCCTCAGCATTGCTGCCGGCGATGAGCTGCACTGTGTTATTGCGCTCAGGTTTTGTCTTCAAGACTGTGAAATCGGTCAGGATGACCAGTTCATCAGCGTGGAGCGCGCCTTCCGTGCGCAACAGATCGTGAAGCGGCACAATCTTGCGTCCGCTGCGCGGTATCTCAGCCAGCGCTTCCAGCTCCAGCGCAGGCGGCAACAACAGATCGTATTCTTGCCACGCTGTGAATTTATACGACCTGCGCTGATCCCACCAAGTCGGTCTGAAGACATCGTACAGCCGCTCGCGCAGCAGGCGCGCTACAATCTCAGGCGGCTCACTGCGCGCGAAATCGGCTAAGTTGGCAGCCTGCGCATTGAAATGCCCTTGCACGAACGAATATTTCAAGCCGCCGATAGGACTGTTCTCAGGCAGCACGTCCGCTACGATGTGCGAAGTATTGGCGGGCAGTTTATCGCGCACGTACTGGTTGTAGCGCAATTTCTCCCACAATATGCTGCTGCGGTCGTGCAGTTTGACCACAGCCGGCGACTCTCCGCGTCCGTGCGTATCGAATGGATGGATCAGCAGCACGCGCGCGCCGCTGTAGGAATTGCCTTCCGCAGAGAGCAGCCGCTCGATGACTACGCGAGAGCAATTGCGAAAAATTTGCTGAAGGATGATCAGATCGTCAGGTGGCAGGCTGTAGCGTACGTCGTTGTTCAAGACCTGCGGCGGCGGCAAGGCGATGGCGACCGCAGAGTCGGCTCGCCAGTTATCCACCTGCTCGATCAGCGCCTTGCGCTTGACGCCTAGACTGCGCACCAAACGGCGGACGAGCAGGCTATCACGTAAGAGCGCACGCAACAACGCGCGCTCATCAGGCTGCATCCCTTGTGCGATGTAGCCCTGCGCGCGTGCGATGACGCGGCTGGCGCGCGGCGTGTGACTGCCCAAAAAGCCCGTTGCATCCAAGTCACTGTTGCTCTGAACGACGAGCTGCACATAGCTGCTGGATGAATCTTGCTGGGCGAAGATGTGTGCTGCCACGCCGCTTTCGACGCGCATCAGCGCTAGGAGCAGATGCTCCACGCCGATGTAGTAATCCTTGTGCGCGGTCGACTCGTGGCGCGCCAGCGTGAGCAGCTCATCCAGCGAGGCAAATCGTTGCTGTGATACGGATATTTCCAAAGCTCACTCGTCCTCATCGGGCGGCGCAGCAGAGAGTTCCTCGAAGAGCTTGCCGACAACCTTTGGGCGCGTCGGCGGCGCTGGCGGCGCTGGCTGAGTCTCGTCAGGCGGCGCAGAAAGCTCAGCCGCCAGTCCGCTTCGAATGTTCACTTTGGGACGGCTCGGCTGCTCAGCAGCGACTTCGTCTACCGCTTGCCAGAAGCTGCTCAAGCGCTCGCGTCCGCCGCTGTGCCGCGAGGCAGGTTTTTCAGCGGCGTCACTCTCTTCTGAGCGCGCCGCACGCGTCTGACTCAGGTCGCCTGTGCGGTTGACCTCGCCGAGTTTGAACAGCACCTGCGCAGGCGATTCCTCGCGCACCAGCCAGCCTTGCTCAACCAATTGGCGCAGATTCACATCCACATCCAGACGGCTCAAGCGCTCATCGGCGGGCAATTTCTCCAGCTCTGCCAGCAACGCTGCATAAGAGATGGTGCGCTGCCGCAGCACCAGGCGCATGATCCGCAATTGCGCCGACGGCAGGTCGAGCATATCTGCTGGGCTAGGTTCAGACATCTTACGCGCTCCCAATAACTTACCGATCATTGAGCGTAGCCAGAATTTCCCTCAGGCGCAGCAGCGCACGTAATCTGCGCTCATAGGCGACCGCTCAGCAGCGCCAAGGCGGCAATGACGCCGAGCGCAAGCACAACCGCAAGGCTGATCAAGAGCCAGCGCTGCCGCGCAGAAGACGCGGCGGCAGGCGCAGTGGCTTCCGCTTCTGCCATCGCCGCCTGACTTGTGTGCGATGAGAGGCTCGTTTGCACAGGCGCAGCGCGCAGCGCCTCATCGAAGGCTTCAGCGAGCGCTACGGCTGTGGGAAAGCGATCGGCAGGCGCTTTCGCCAGAGCGCGCCGGACGACGGCGTTCAGGCTATCAGGCAAGGTTTGATCGTAGCGCTGTAGCGCAGGCGGCTGATCGTACAGATGCATGTGCATGACGCGATACGGCGTGCCTGCTGTAAACGGCACTTTGCCGCACAACATCTCAAAAAGCATCACGCCGAGCGCGTAGATATCCGTCCAGCTGCCAATGTTTTCGCCTTGCCAAAGCTCGGGCGACATGTAAGACGGCGTGCCGAGCGTTGTGCCTTCTTGAGTCAGCGCATTTTGATTGCCGTTCTCGTCAAGCAGCTTGGCGATGCCGAAATCGGTCAGAAAAGCGTTCTGGTGTGCATCGAACAAGACGTTGGCAGGCTTCAGATCGCGATGGACGATGCCTTGCTGATGTGCGTAGTCAAGCGCGGGCGCAATTTGATGCAAAATCGCGCTCACTTCAGGCGGCATCAGGCGCGCTTTGCGCAGCCGCTCAGCAAGGCTGCCGCCGAGCATGAGTTCCATCACGAAGTAGTACAGGTCAGTTCTCGGATCGAAAGATGGGTCGATCAAGCGGAGATGAAAACCGCGCAGCGCGCCGTAATCGAACAGCTTGACGATGTGCGGATGGCTGAGCCTAGCGATCAGCTGCGCCTCGCGCTCGAAGCGCTGCGCGAAGACATCGCGGCGCGCCAAAGCAGGCGACATGACCTTGATCGCCACCTCGCGTCCAACTTTATCCTGCCTTGCCCGATAGACAGTTGCCATACCGCCTTCGCCAAAACGGGCAAGAATCTCATACTGTCCAATGCGCTGCCCGATCAAGTTCATACAAACGCACCTTGCAATGTGCCGCGCTCACTCAGATTATACTGCCAAACGGTGGTCAGCGCGGCAGCTCCTGAAAAGCTGCCGCCAGAGTCCGTTCAGTTGGCGATGAGCGCGAGCGCCACGCGCCGCAGCTGAGTCGCGATGGCGTGATCGGGATATTTGGTGACGAAGACGCCTTCGCTGGCGAGCGCCATCATCTCATCGCTATGCGGCAGCACAGCGCCAACCTCTGTAGCGTACGTCTGCTCCACTTTACGCTTGACGCTCTCCATGTTGAAGCTGGTCGGCGTTTTGTTGACGATGAGCATCATGCGCGGCACGTCCAGCTTGCGCGCCACTTCAACCGTCACGCTGGTGCCTTGAAAATCTTGCTGATCAGGGCGCATGATGATGACCAGTGCATCCGAGATCGCAATTGAGAGCAGAGTCTCGTCGTTCAAGCCGGGATGCGTATCCACCATCAGCACGTCCAGCTGCAAATCTTCCACCAAGCGCTGAAAGCCGTCGTTCAGCAAGCCGACGTCGTAGTGTTCGCGCAAAATACGAGCGATATCGCTAACTTTGATGCTGGAAGGCACAAGATAGAGCTTTCCATCGATTGGCACGCCTAAATTTGCCGTCACGTCGTAAGCAGCGTCCTTTATTTCGCAACGTCCCCACAAATAATCGTTCAGCGTGAGCGCCATCTGCTCCTCTTCCAAGCCGAGCAGCACGTGAATACCGGGCGACTGAATATCCGTATCCACAATGCCCACGCGCTTGCCTTCGGCTGCGATTAGCGCGGCAAGATTGGCGGTCGTGTTCGATTTGCCTGTGCCGCCGCGAAATGAGTGAACCGAGATGATCTTCGACATGCCTTGCTCCTCATGAGTTGCCGTTCAATCGGGCGCGTGCGCTACACACAACCGTGCGCCTATTGCCTGCCCTGAGTATGTTTGGCTAGTATAGCACAAGAGCCTGCACAAGCGCCTGCCGAGCAGCTTTTGCTCGCTGACAGCCGACTTTGTGATGTTTGCCCAAAGGCTTTTGACACAATTCACTATGACAGTATAATTTCAGAGCAGGCGGACATTGAGCGGCAAGTATCTCTCAATGCGTCGCCTGAATCTATTTTCGCAGCGTGTGCAAGAGGAAACTTACATATGAAGATGCTCAAACTGTTCGCTGTTGTGGCTATCTTGGCGTTGATCGGGCAGGTCTTTGCTGCAGCGCCAGTTAGCGCTCAAGACAAGGTGATCAAGATCGCTTCGCAAAGTCCGCTCTCGGGCGGTCAGTCGCTGCTCGGCACAGCCATTCGCAACGGCGCAGAGCTGGCGATCATTCAGCTGGGCAAGCAAGTGGAAGACCTAGGCTTCAAGCTGGAATTTGTGCCGTTTGATGACCAAGCCACACCTGACGACGGCGTTGCGAACGCTCAGAACATCGTGAACGATGCCGCCATCTTGGCTGTGATCGGTCACCTGAACAGCGGCGTGGCGCTGCCTTCCTCAGAAATCTACAACCGCGAGAACTTGGTGATGATCTCGCCCGCTAACACGAACGTGAACATCACAGATCGCGGCTATCCGACGGTCAACCGCGTGTGCGGTCGCGATGATGCGCAGGGCGCGGCAGGCGCGAACTACGCCGTTGAAGAGCTGAAGATCAAGACCGCGTTTGTGCTGCACGATAAGACCGCTTACGGCGAAGGCGTGGCGACCTTCTTCGCGCAGGCGCTCGAAGAGGCAGGCGTGGAAGTGCTGGGCTTCGAAGGCACGACCGAGACCGCTAACTTCGACGCTGTGATCACGCCGATCCTCGCTCAAGAGCCTGATCTGGTCTACTTCGGCGGCATTTACAATCAGGCGGCTGTCTTCTTCCGTCAAGCACGTGAGAAAGGTCTGAAGTCGCAGTTCATGGGCCCAGACGGCATGGACGGCTCCGACCTCGCCAAGATCGGCGGTGAGGCAGTCGTTGGCTTGGTCTACACTTCGGCGGCTGGTCCTGCCTCGCTGTATCCAGCGGCTGCGCAGTTCGTGGAAGACTACAAGGCGCAATTCGGCATCAATCCTGAGGCTTACGCGGCTGAGGCATACGCCGCCACGCAGATCGTGATCAACGCGCTTGTGAATGCGATCAAGGAGAACAACGGCATGATGCCTACGCGCGCTCAGGTCGCGGCGGCTGTGCGCGCCACTGAGGACTTCGAGACGGTTATCGGCAAGATCAGCTTCGATGGCAACGGCGATCCAAAAGTTGCGACCTACTACATCCTGCAAGTCGCCAGCGCCGATCCTGAGAAGTGGGGCGAGAATCCGCTCATCACCAGCGTGCAGGCGCCATCGCCGCTGACTGCCAAAGAGATGATGGGCAACTGATCGCCCATAGCCGCACCTAGCGGGCGGCTGATCAGCAAGGGAGGCTCATTTTCGCCTCCCTTGTTTGTATAGCATAGATGGAGCATCTCTGTATGACCGCTGTTCCGAATCTGGCAAATACACTATCGCGCAGCCGCTTTTTCAACGGCGCTGCTGAGTGGTTTCTTCAATACATCCTTAAGCCTATCGGACAAATTCTCTTATTTGCCGTCATCGCAGGCGGCAGCATCTCTCTGCTGGCGCTGGCGGTCGGTTTTGTGCTGCAGACCGATTGGCACGGCATTGATATTCTGCGCGTGCCTGCGCGCATCAACCTTTTTGAGCAAGTGGTGCGCCAACTGCCGAACATGCTCTTAGATGGCATCACCATCGGCTTTGTGTACGCTGTGATCGCGCTGGGCTACACGATGGTCTACGGCGTGTTGAAGTTCATCAACTTCGCGCACAGCGAAATCTTCATGATGGGCGCCGTGGTCGGTTATGAAGTGATGATCCGCCTGCGCGACGGTCAGCTGCTGAGCAATCTGTCGCCGCTGGTGGTGATCATTCTGATGATCAGCGCGGCGATGGTCATTTGTGGCAGCGTCGCCGTGATCGTGGAGCGCGTCGCCTATAAGCCGTTGCGCGGCGCGCCGCGCCTTGTGCCGCTGATCTCAGCGATCGGCGTCTCGTTCTTCCTGACCGACTTCGTGCGCGGCTTCCAAGCGCTCAGCCGCAATATTTTCAATATGCCCTATCCAACTGACCTTGTGCCATTTTTCAACACGCGCATCACTTTCGCGGAAGGCGTCTCGACAACGAACACTACCCTGATCATCATCGTAAGCGCGATCATCATGCTGGTCGGCTTGAACTACTTCGTGAACGCCACGAAGATCGGAAAAGGCATCCGCGCCGTCTCGCAAGACCAAGCGACAGCCAGTTTGATGGGCATCAATGTGAACTTGATGATCACAATCACGTTCATGGTCGGCGGCGCTTTAGGCGGCGCGGCAGGCGTGCTATACGGCTTGAAGACGACCAATGTAACGCCGTACATCGGCTTCATCCCAGGCTTGAAGGCGTTCACAGCGGCTGTGCTAGGCGGCATCGGCAATATCACAGGCGCGATGCTCGGCGGCTTGCTCTTAGGTATGTTGGAAGCCTTCTTCTCGGCACTTTTGCCATACTTCCCTGCGCTCGGCTTGGGCTATAGCGATATTTTCGCCTTCGCCGTGCTGATCCTCGTGCTGCTGTTCCGTCCCACTGGTCTGCTTGGCAAGAAAGTGGATGAAAAGGTCTAGGCAATGGCAACACAATCGCTTTTGCAAGAAAGAGCGCCACAGCTGAATTGGCGCGAAGCGCTGCCGACCATTTTTGCCATCCTCTATGTGTTGATCGTCTTCACACTGCTGCGCAATCTCAATCGCGCCGACCTGTGGTTTCCAACTTACTCCTCGATCCTATTTCCGCTGTTCGTCTTCTCGCCGTTCATCATCTTCGCTCTGAAGATTCCGCTTGCGCTGCGCGTCGTGCTTGTCGCGATCATCGGCTTGGTGCTGATGCCGATCCTAGGGATGCAAGATTCGTTCTACCTAGAGCTGATCACGCAGATCGCGATCTTCGCTGCGATGGCGATCGGCTTGAACGTAGTGGTCGGCTTTGCAGGCTTGCTAGACCTAGGCTATGTGGCGTTCTTCGCCGTCGGCGCGTATTTGTGGGGCATTTTCACCTCGAATGCCAATACGATTGTGCGCATCAGTGGCGCGCAAGCGGCGCCTGAGCTGTTCTGGTTGTTCTTGTTCTTGGGCGTGATCGCCGCGGCGATCACAGGCATTTTGCTCGGCTTGCCTGTGCTGCGCTTGCGCGGCGACTATCTAGCAATCGTGACGCTCGGCTTCGGCGAGATCATCCGCATTTTGGTCAGCAATCTGAGCAATATCTCATCCAATCGGCGCAATCCGATCAACATCACCAATGGCGCGCAAGGCTTGCCGGGCATTGTCAGTCCGCCGCTGCCAGATTTCATGTTCCAAACAGTGGAAAGCCTGACCAACAGTCTCGGCTTGCCTGTGAACAACGTGCGCGCTTTCACCTATCAGCTGTTCTACTACGGCTTGGTGCTGATCGTGTGCGCTTTGGCGGCGCTAATCGCGGCGCGCTTGGATAACTCGCCAATCGGTCGCGCTTGGACGGCGATTCGGGAAGATGAAGTGGCAGCTCAGGCGATGGGCGTGCCCAAAGTGAAGATGAAACTACTCGCCTTTGCGCTTGGCGCTTCGTTCGCAGGCGCGATGGGCGTCATCTTCGCGGCGCGCAATACGTTCGTCAGCCCTGAGAGCTTCAGTTTCATCCAGTCCATCTTCATCCTCGCCATTGTGATCGTAGGCGGCATGGGCAGCATTCGCGGCGTGATCTTAGGCGCGGCGATCGTGACCTTGCTCAACTTGCAGGTCTTGAAGAATTTCTCGCTCCAGATCAACGCGCTCAGGAACATTGATTGGGTCGTGCCGATCATAGATTTTCCGATCCGCAATTGGCCTCAGCAGCTTGAGCCTGCGCGCTACGAGCGCTTCGTCTTCGGCTTGCTGCTGATCATCATGATGATCTTCCGTCCGTCGGGCATTCTGCCTGCCAAGCGCCGTCAGTTGGAGCTGCAAGCGGAACGCGCAGAAGAGATCTCCGAAAAAGAGCTTACAGCGGACGTCGCTGAGATCAAGCCTGAAGACTTGCTCGGCGAGCCTGCTGCGATAGGCGAGGCGAAAGACGCTGAGGTAGCGACTGCGGCGGACGGCGCTGAAGATGTACCTGCCGATCGGCTGCCTACCTTCAAATCTGAAGACTTGCCTGACGAGCCAAAGGAGAAGCCTTAGATCATGCCACTCTTGGAAGCCAAAGGCGTCATGAAGCGCTTTGGCGGCTTGATCGCGGTTCAGAAAGTGGATTACTGCATCGAGCCGCACACCATCAATGCCATCATCGGACCGAACGGCGCAGGCAAGACGACCTTCTTCAATCTGATGACAGGCATTTACACGCCTGACGAAGGCACGATCATCTTTGACGGCAAAGATATCACAGGACTCAAGCCGAATAAAATCAATTGCGCAGGCATTGCGCGCACTTTTCAGAACATTCGGCTCTTCGGCGCGATGACCGTGATCGAAAACTGTCTGGTCGGGATGCATCCGCGCCTGCACATTGATTGGGTGCAGGCGATTGTGCGTCCGCCGTCTTTCAGCAAGCAGGAGCGCGAAGCGCAGCGGCGCGTGGAAGAATTGCTGGACTTCGTCGGCTTGCGCGATAAGGCGAACGAGGTGGCGAAGAACTTGCCGTATGGCGATCAGCGCCGTCTGGAGATCGCGCGCGCGCTGGCAAGCGATCCGAAGCTGCTCTTGCTGGATGAGCCAACTGCAGGTATGAATCCACAAGAGACGGTGGCAGCAATGCAGCTCTTCCGCGCCGTGCGCGATGAATTCGGCATCACAGTCTTGCTGATCGAGCATGATATGCGCGTGGTGATGGGCATTTCAGAGCGCGTCACTGTGCTGGACTACGGGCAGAAGATTGCTGAAGGCTCGCCTGATGAGGTGCGGCGCAATCCGCGCGTAATCGAGGCGTATCTAGGGCGCGGCAGCGCGGCGAGTCACGTTTGAAAGGCGCTGGAACGATGACACTCCTGAAGCTCGAAAACGTGCATACCTATTACGGACACATTCACGCCTTGAAGGGCATCTCGCTTGAAGTGAACAAAGGCGAGGTGGTGACGCTGATCGGTGCGAATGGCGCGGGCAAAAGCACCACGTTGCGCTCGATCAGCGGCTTGGCGCGTCCGCGCTCGGGCAAGATAACGTTTGAAGGCACGCCGCTGAACAACTTGCCGCCGCACAAAATTACGCGCATGGGCGTCGGGCATGTGCCAGAGGGACGCCGCATCTTCCCTGAGCTGACCGTGCGTGAGAATCTGGAGATGGGCGCGTTCACTGTCTCGCGTCACGAGATGGCGGAGCGCATGGAATACGCTTTCACGCTCTTTCCGCGCATCAAAGAGCGGCTCAATCAGCTGGGCGGCACGCTCAGCGGCGGCGAGCAGCAGATGTTGGCGATGGCGCGCGGCTTGCTGCTCAATCCGCGCATTTTGCTGCTCGATGAGCCTTCGATGGGCTTGGCGCCTGTGCTGGTGGATCAAATCTTCGAAATCATTCAGCAGCTGCACGCACAAGGCACGACGATCTTGCTCGTCGAGCAGAACGCGCGCATGGCGCTCCAAGTGGCAGATCGCGGCTATATCCTGCAATCAGGGCAGATCGTCATGGCGGATAGCGCCAAAGTGCTGCAAAGCAGCGAAGTCGTGCGCAAGGCGTATCTTGGCGAGGAATGAGCTAGCCACGCCGCAAACGCCGCGTCAGCGCGCGCACGAACAGCGTGAACTCGTTCAGCTGCAGGCGCGCCGCCAGGAAGAAGTAAAACGCCACGCCTGCTGCGCTCGGTATGAAGACCAGCAGCAGGCGTTCTTGCAGGCCCTGCGGCGGAAACAGCTCGACGACGGCGCGCGCCAAAGCGTAGACCACTACGCCCATCAGCGCTGCCGCGCCGCTCACCTTGAGCGCCGTGCTGATCAAGTGCTGACCGCCGAGTCCGTTGATGCGCCGTCTCAATAACACAAACGAGACGCTCATGTGGATCAAATGCTTGGCTGAATCGGCGATCATCAAGCTCAAAAAGCCGATGTGCGGCAAGAGCAGCAAAGTCACTACAATGTAGCAACCTAAGCTGAGCAGACCGACTAGTGCCGGCGTCAGCGAGTCGCGTTGCGCATAAAAAGCGCTGATCAAGAGCAAATCTATTGCGGCAAACGGAATGCCTAGCAGATACAAGCGCAGCACGATAGCCATATCGAAGGTATTTTGCGCCGTGAACTGCCCATGCTCAAACAGCAAGCCGATCAGCGGACCTGCCAGCACGAACATGCCGATAGCCGATGGAATGATCAGCGTCAGCGCAAGCCGAATGCCTTGCCCAAGCGTCTGACGGAAAGCGGCGCGCTCGCCGAGCGTCAGCGCCTGACGCGCCAGCGTTGGCAGAATGGCGATTGAGATCGCCGTGCCGACCAAGCCCATCGGAAATTCGCGCAGGTTGGTCGCCCAGTGCATGTAAGCGATGTTGCCTTCGCCTGTCTGCGAAGCGATTGTGTAGCTGAACGGACGGTTGATCAGCACATCAATGACCAATGTGAACAGCACAGGCAGATAGAGCATGCCAATCCGACGCAAGCCGCGATGTCGCAACATTCTGGGCAGCGACCAGAGCATCAGCCGCAAGCGTACATCGCGCATTCCTAAAAATTGCAGGCTCAGCTGCGCAACAGCGCCTAGCACCCAGCCGATTGCCACGCCTTGAATACCGATGCGCGGCGCGAGCGCCAAAGTCGCCGCAACGATCATCAGGTTGAAGAGCGCCGCCGCAAAAGCGGGATAAGTGAAGCGACGCAGCGCGTAGAGCATCCCTGCCAGCACTGAGAACGCGCTCATGAACATCAGCGAAGGTGCAGTGACGCGCAACAGCTCAGCTGAGAGCGCAAAAGCTGCCATACTCATGCCGCCGCTGCGCAGGAGCGCTGCCTCAAGCCTGAAAGGCGACTCAAGCGGCGTGAGCGCAGGCGCGCCGCGATAGAAGGTGATGATGTGCGGCGCGAAGAGCGTCATCAACAGCACTAGCGCGCCGCTGATCAGCAGGACAAGGCTGACGAGCGCGCTGACCAAGCGCCACAGCTCGCGCTTATCCTCGCGCGCGGCGTACTCGCTCAGCACAGGCACAATCGCCGAGTTGGTATGCCCGAAGATCGCTAGATCGTAGAGATCGCGCGGGATGGTGATCGCGATCTGAAAAGCGTCCACAGCGCGGCTGGCGCCGAACAGGTTTGAGAGCAGGATTTCTTTGGCGAAACCAAGCGCGCGGCTCGCGATGTTGCCGATGGCGAGGATCGTCGTAGCGCGGGCGAGTCCTGTGGAAACTGCCTCTGAAGATTGTTCCTCTTCAAGCGGCACGGCAGGCGCAGAAGTGATCGGGTCGCTCATCAAAAGGTCGCTCGGCTAGGCATCGGCAGGCAGCGCACGAATGCGCGCGATGAGTGCGGACGTGCTGTGATTGGGCAGCGTGTCAATCAACACAACGCGTCCGCCATAAGCGGCGACAGCTGCGCGCTCAGGCAATGGCTTGTGGTGATAATCGCCGCCTTTGACGTAAATTTCAGGTTGTAAGGCGCTGATCAGCGCATTCGCCGTCTCGCCTTCGAAGATCAGCGCAGCGTCCACGCAATGCAAAGCGGCGATCAAGCGCGCGCGCTCTGCTGCAGGCACAATCGGACGACCGCGACCTTTGAGCGCTTGTGTGGACACATCGTCGTTCACTGCCACTAACAATGCGCCGCCGAGCGCACGCGCTTTCTCCAAGTAATCAAGGTGACCGACGTGCAGCAGATCGAAGTGTCCGTTCGTGAAGACGAGCGGCACATTCGCTGCGCGCAGCTCGGCGCGCAACGCAAGCGCTTCTGAGAGCGTCAAGACGCGATGAGAGGCAATTGAGTCGGGCATTGGCGGAATTGTAGCGCGTCTGGCGTCATGGCGCTAGAGCGCACTTCGAGATATCTTCACGCTATGAATTGACACTGTGTCTCAGAAAAAGTATAATCGTGCCTTGCATCGGTTTGCGTGATGGAGAATTGAGACGATGTTTTTCTCACGTTCACGAGCATTGGTTCTGCTCACTTGCGCAGCGCTGCTCGTCGCTTTGATCTTGCCGACGACCAACAGCGCAGCGCAGACGCGCTTGAAAGTCGTCGCCACGTTCAGCATTCTCGGCGATTGGATTGCGAATGTCGCTGGCGATAAAGTTGACCTCAAGGTGCTGGTCGGCGCAGGCAGCGATACGCACACTTACGAGCCTAGCCCTGCCGATAGCGCGACGCTCAGCGAAGCCGACTTGATTTTCGAGATCGGCGCTGAGTTTGAGACATGGCTAGACGCGCTGGTCGAATCTTCTGGCACGAAGGCGAAGCGCATCGTCCTAACCGAAGGCTTTGAACTGTTGCCTTTCGAAGGGCATGGGCATGAGCATGAAGGCGAGGACATGCATCATGGCGGCGAAGGCGATAAAGAAGGCGAGCATGAGCATGGCGAGTTTGATCCGCACATCTGGCATGATGTCTCGCTGGTGATGAAGATGGTTGAGCGCATTCGCGACGCGCTGATCGAGGCTGACTCAGCCAATGCCGGGTCTTACACGCTGCAGGCATCGCTCTACATCGCTGAGCTAGGTTTGCTTGATGGTGAGATGCTGCTGGCAGTGGACGAGATTCCTGAGGCGCGTCGCATCCTGATCACAACGCATGAGACCTTCGCTTACTTCGGCGCGCGCTACGGCTTCAAAGTGGATAGCGCACTCGGCGTGACCACTGAGGCAGCCGATCCATCAGCGGGCGAGATCGCTGAGCTGATCGAGCGCGTGAAAGCGTCAGGCGTGCCTGCCATCTTCGCCGATAACGTCAGCAATCCGCGCTTGATGGAACAGATCGCGCGTGAAGCAGGCGTCAAGTTGGCGCCGCCGCTCTTCACGGACGCGCTCGGCGAGAAAGGCAGCGACGGTGAGACGTACGTCAAGATGATGCGCTATAACTTGCGGACGATCATCGAAGCGCTGAAATAGACCGTCATGGCACTTCCTGTGAGCAGCAAGCCGCGCGGCGTGCGCCTTTTCTACAGTCATCGTCACTTCGCTGAGCCAGTTGCAGGCAGTCCGGCGCTTGAGATCGAGAACTTGTGCGTCAATCGTCCCAATCAGAGCATCCTGGCGCTTGAGAATATCTCAGTGCGCGTGCCTATTGGCACACGGCTCGCCTTGATCGGTCCGAACGGCGCAGGTAAGTCCACTCTGCTCAAGACCATCGCAGGCTTGCTGCCGATTCGCTCAGGCAAGCTGCTCATCTACGGTCTGCCTGTTGGCGCTTGTCATCATCGCGTGGCATATTTGCCGCAGCGCGGCGAGATCGATTGGCGCTTTCCGATCAGCTTGCGGCGCTTGGTCATGACAGGACGGTACGTGCATCTAGGTTGGCTGCGCCAGCCTGATGCACGCGATTGGCAGATCGTTGACCGCATGATCGAGCGGCTCGGCTTGACAGACTTAGCAGATCGGCAGATTGGGCAACTGAGCGGCGGACAGCAGCAGCGTGCGTTATTGGCGCGCGCCCTAGCGCAGGAATCAGACTTGATCCTGCTGGACGAGCCGACCTCAGCAGTGGACGCTGAGACGCAGGCGATCATCAGCCGCCTGATTGCCGAGCTGAGTCGCGACGGCAAGACGCTTGTGGTCGCCACGCACAACCTTGAACGCCTTGAGAGCGATTTCGATAGCGTGCTGTATCTGCGCGAAGGGCAGCAAGTGCCGCCGCCGCTCAGCGCGCCTAGCAACGCCGCCGTGCAACCTATCCAATGACCTTCCTGAAT
>DAOTWB010000197.1:0-30854 GCA_034436235.1 Anaerolineae bacterium | reverse complement strand
GCGGCGCGTAGCGTTGGCAGTGCATCTAGCAGGCGCATAGCTGATCGCACCTTGCGCGGCGCGATCAGCTATGCAATTTGCAGTCATACGATCAGAATTCAGCCGCCCAGCTCTTTCAGGCGTTTTTCCCAGCGCTCAACGAGGCGGTTGTAAGTGGCTTCGCTGATCTCGCCGTTCGCCAAGCGCATATCGAGGTTCGCGATGAGCGCTTCGATCTCTTCTTTGGTCTGCGGATTGGCGGGCGGCTGCGGCGCTTGCTGCTGCGGCTGAGCCTGTTGAGCTTGCTGCTGCTGGTTGGCTTGGTTCGCCATCATCTGCATCATCATCTGCTGCATCATCAGCTGTTGCTGCTGCAGCTGCTGCTGCAGGGCGGCTTGCTCAGGGTTCATGGCTGCGCCAAGCGTCTGCCCAAGCCCAAGACCTAAGCCTGCGCCTGCGGCGGCGCCGCCAAGTCCGGGATTTTGGGCGGCAGCTTCGGCAATGTCCAGACGGCGCATCTCGGCGAAGGTGCGCGCGTCGCCGCCATATTTGATGATATCTTCCTGCGTCAGGTCTTTCACATCGAAGGTGCCTGCTTGGAAGCTCTTGATGCGCATGCCGAGCGCTTGGAATTCGGTGTTGAGCAAGGCGAGCGAGGCGGACTCAAGGCTGCTGATCAGGCGGTTGGCTTCCTGCACGCTGTTGATCTTCTCTTTAGAGATCAGCTCAGTAATTTCGCCGAGCAAGACGGTCTGAATGCGGTCGCGGATGTCCGCTAAGCGCAGGGAAGGGCGTCCGATGCCGTATTGCTTCAAAAAGCGGATCGGATCGTCAATGCCGATGTCAATCACGCCGCGGTTGCGCAGCAGCATGAAGCCTGCGCCGCGTCCCGGCGTTTCCATATAAATCGGCGGATTCGTTCCCCAGGGCACTTGCGGCAAATCGCGCAGGTTCACAAAGTACACATCGGCGGTGAAGATGTTTTTGCCGCTGGAGACGAGGAAATTCAAGGCGCTGGAGAGCAACGGAATATTGCCTGTGTTCAGCGTGTGCGCGCCAGGTCCAAGTGCGTCCAACACTTGCCCTTGCCGCACGAAGATCGCCACTTGGCTCTCTTGCACGATCACTTGTGATCCAAAACGGAAATCGCCGTTGCCTTGCTGCGGCTCGCGCCAGACCAGCTCATCTTCCATCACATTCGGATGCGAAACAACATCAATAATACGCGGCATGATAGATACCTTTCAGAGCTATCGCTACTCAACTGATCTCGGTCACAACGTTATCGCGCATGTTGAAGGCGGCGTTCGCTTCAATGGCGATCATTTCCAGCTTGCTGATGGCTTCGTCCAAGCCTTCGCCGCTGCGCGCGGCAGCATCGAAGGCTTCAATCGCCGTGCGAAAGTAATCAACGTATTCGATCAGGGCGGCGTCGAAGGCGTAGATTTTCTCCAGCTGCTCAGGTCCGATCTTCTGAGCAGCGTAGAAGCCTGCGTAACCTGGCGCAGCAGTGTTCACGCGATCGATGAAGATTTGGAATTGCGTCTTGGCTTCGCGCGTTTTGGTCGCTGCAGAGAGTCCGCCTTTGCTGAGCATCTGCTTTTCAGCGGCAATGAAGCGCTGCATCTGCTCTTTGAGCAAGGTGACGATATGCTCGCGGATCATGCGGTCGGCTTCGCGGCGCGCCGTCATCTCTTTGTAGCCGCGAAAGCCAGGGATGCGCGCGATGATGCGTTCCAAGCCGCTGCGCTGCGAGACGATCTTCTCGTACAAATCGGTCATCAGCTTCAATCCTTAGTCCACTCAGCTTGCCTGCAGATAAGCATACACTAGAATGAACGGCACAACAATCACCTAATTTTTGAGAGCGATAGGAGTTGGACGTTGGGCGCTCGGTTGCAAGGCTTCGATTCAGCGCGCTGGATGGTCATTCCGCGCACATTGATCTTTCTGGTCAATGGCGGCGATCTGCTGTTGATGAAGCGCGGCGCGCAACGGCGCGTCTTTCCAAATCGCTACAATGGCTTGGGCGGTCACGTGGAGCGCGACGAGACGGTTGAGGCGGCGGCGCTGCGCGAGATACGCGAGGAGAGCGGCATTCTGCCTGAGCAAGTGCGCGATCTGCGCCTGCGCGGCATCTCGCACGTGGCAAGCGACGCGGCAGGCGGCATTTTGGTGTTCATCTTCACGGGCGAGGCGCTGACGCGATCAGTGCAGGCAAGCGCAGAAGGCAGCTTGCACTGGATTCCGATGCAGCAGGTCTACGGATTGCCATTGGTGGACGATCTGCCGCTGTTGCTGCCGCGTCTGTTCGGCGCGGCAGCTTGCGCTTCGCTGATCTACATGCACGTCAGCTACGATGCCGACGATCGGATGCAAATTCGCTTCGGCGAGTAGAGTCAGCGCTCAAGGGCTTGTTCGGCGCGCACGATGGCGCGGCGCACATTGGCGAAGCGCACGGCAAGGCTGATCAAGTAGGCGCTCATGATCGCGGCGATGGCTGCCAAGCCGAGCATCAGGTATTCAGCGTTCTGTGGCATGATCAAAACGTCCTTTCTAGCGGTCTGCCAAACGCGCCTTGAGTGCGTTCAGGCGCTCGATCAGGTTATTCAGACGAATGCGATGCCAGATGAGCGTCGCTGGCACTAAAATCGCCCAGACTAGCATATTGACGCCGAGCGCGGCGCTCATGCCTGCTGAGGCGTCTAGCTCAAACGTGCCGCGCGCCTGCTGCGCGCTTGGACCGAAGACGGTCGGATGAATGGTATCAGGCTTGATGCGCGAGATCATGATGACCATGATCACGAGCAGAATTGCCAACATGCCGTAGACTGAAGCGAAACGACGGCGCGTCTCGGCATGGCTGATGCTGGCGCGCAAGACGAGGTAAGCGGCGTAGGTCAGCATCATGATCGCCTCAAGCGTCAGGCGCGGATCCCACGTCCACCAAGCGTTCCAGATCGGCTTCGCCCAGATCATGCCCGTGACCAAATTGACGGCTGCCAGCGCCAAACCGACCTCGACGCCTGCCAGAGCGAGCGCGTCCCACTTCGCTTTGCGCGTGCGCAGGTACATGAAGCCGCCGAAAGTGGTCGCGGCGAACGCCATGAACGCGCCGATGAAGGCAGGCATGTGGATATAGAAAATGCGCTGTATCTCACCTTGCTTAGCATCTGCCTTGGCAAAGCCGAGCGCCATGTACAGCCCAAAACCAACTCCGATCAGTGTCAGCGCCGTCAGCGCGGCGAGCAAGCGCGGCACGCCGATGCGCAGGCGCGCAGGTTGCTCCAAAGCGACCTCTGAGAACGAAAGATCGGGTGCGATATTCATGTGAATTCCCTCACTCATGCTTCAATCACAAACTCAAACATCACGAAACAAGCGGCGAAATAAGCCGCGTCCACAAAAGCGAGCAGTTGCAACCAGCCGAGCCAATCGGCGCTCGGCTGAGCGCTCAGAATGCCTGTGGTAGCGCGGACTGCCGTCAGCACGATGGGCAAAGCGAGCGGCAACATGACAACCGGCAGCAAGCTCTCGCGCGTGCGCGTCTGCGCCGTCATGGTCGCCAGCAGCGTGCCGACCGCGCTCAAGCCGAGCGTGCCGAGCAGCAGCACGACGGCGAGCCATGCGCTGAGCAACGGCACGTTGTAGATCAACGCCGCAATCGGCACCAGCAGCGCGCCGACGATCAGCGCGAACAGGAAATTGCCCGCCATCTTGCCGACGAAAATGGCAGCCCGATGGATCGGCGCGATCAGCAGCGCGTCCAGATTGCCTTGCTCGCGCTCTATGGTCAGGCTGCGATTCAAGCCGATGATGCTGGCGAAAGCGACAGTCACCCAAAGCACGCCGCTGATCGACTCTTCGCGCGCGATCCGATCCAGCTCCAGCGCAAAGCTGAAGATCAGCAAGCTGAGTAAGGCGAAGATGACCATCAGACTGAGCAGCTCGCGGCTGCGAAACTCTGCCTGCAAGTCCTTGACCAGAATGCTGTAGACCACGCGGAAAAATGGCGTTTGCATCAGCCTTTCCTCTCTAGCGCGTCACCTCAGCGTAGCACGCCGCAAGCCATGCTTCATCAGCGATCTCAGCTGTCTCACAAGCGAAGGCGATAGCGCCGCGCGCCAAGATCGCCACACGGCTCGGCAGGCGCGCTGCGCGCGCGATCTCGTGCGTGACCATGACGATGGTGCGTCCTTCGGCGTGCGCCTCGCGCAACAAATCATCGAGCATGGCAGCCGCCGCTTGATCCAAGCCTGTGTAGGGCTCGTCCAGCAGCACGATGGACGGATCGTGCAAGAGCGCGCGCGCGATGCTCAGACGCTGCGCCATGCCGCGCGAGAACGTCCGCACGGCGTCATCAGCGCGGTGCGCCAGACCGACGCGCTCCAAGAGCAGCTCAAGCCGCCGCTCCGCTTGCGCGCCGCGCAAGTTGTACAGACGGCTAAAAAAGCGCAGGTTCTGGCGCGCCGTCAGATTTTCGTACAGCAGCAGCTTGTGGCTGACCAAGCCGATCTGAGCGCGCACGCGCGCCGCTTCGCGCGGCAATTGCCAGCCGCCGATGCGAATCGTGCCGCGCTCAGGTTGGCTGAGCCCTGCCAACAGGCGCAGGAGCGTGCTTTTGCCGCTGCCGTTCGCGCCGAGCAGCGCTAGGAACTCGCCGCGCGCCACATGCAAGGTCAAATCGCGCAGGATCGGCAACACATCAAAAGTCTTGGTCACGCCTTCGGCTGCGATGATCGGCGCAGCGGAAGGCTTCAGAGCAGGCTCAGCGTGCAGCGGTACAGAGCGCGCCATATGACCTACTTTCCGCGCATCAGTCTAGCGAGCTGCGCCTTCAAAGCGTCGCGACGGCGCGCGTAGGCGCTCTGCGTGAGCTCACCTTGCTTGTATTGCTCATCCAGCGCTGCCAACGCCGCAATCAGCCGTTCTTGACTCGCCGCAGGCGTCTGTTGGCGCGCGCCGCGCACCAGCAGGATGACGCCAACTCCGATCAACAAGGCGCCGCCGACGATTAACGCTAAGGCGATCGGCTGCATTGCGCCGCCGTTCGCCGTCGCCTCAGCCGCGCTTGGCGCGCTCAACGCGCCGCTGAGCGTGTAGGTGAGCGTCGTCTCAGGCGGCAGCTGGAACGCACCACTGTAAGTCAGATAAGGCACGTCGCTCATCATCTGCGAGCCTTGCGCAGGCAGCGCCTGATCGCCGATTTGGGCTGAGACGCTCAAGTTGGCAGGATTGACGAGCAGCGTGATCGTGCCATCTATGCGATAAGGCAAGGGCAAGGCGATCTGCGTGCCGCTTGGCTGATACGGCAACAGGTAGCGGAAATGGACAATGTGCCGCGTCTCAGGATAGACGGGCTGCGTGTCAGTGATCACGCCGTCTTGGACGTGATAGCGCGCTTCATCTGTGGCGAAGCCGAGCAAGACTGCGCTTTGCGGCAGCGTCACGCGCACTGAGGCGAACCGCTCATCGCCGATCCGCTCGTCCGTGCTGAAAAGCCGATCTGAGGTGTTCTCAAAACGGATGATCTGCACGACGTACAGGCTGTTTTCATCAGGACTGACCTGCGTCACCACGTTGGCGACCTTCAGAACGCTCGGATCGGCAGTCCGCTCGTAAATCTTGAAAGGCAGCTCAAGCGTCGGCGATGTCGGATCGCCGATGAGCGGCTCGCTGGCGAAGTAGCGTCCATCAATGACGGCGGCTGTGAAGTAAGAGCGATCGGCGCGGATCGGGACGTTCTCAAAGCGGAACTTGCCGTCAGCGTCCGCTTTGGTCTTCAGCACGCTATCGTTGAAAGAGCGATCTACGCTGTGCAGCTCGATCTCGAGATCGGCGGGCAGCGCGGCATTCGCCGTCGCGTTAATCACCTGTCCGCTGACCGTGCCAAGCGCTTCCTCAGGCGCAGCGGAGAGCGGCGTGCCTACAGGCGTGGCAGGCGTCACTTGCGCGTGAATTTGCGCCAATGCGGTCGCGTCCAGCGTCGGTCGCGGCGTGTTGATGGCGAGCGTCGCCACGATAGGCGGCTCGCCGCCGAGTCCGCTGCAAGCGCTTAGCAGCAAGCTCAATCCGAGCAGCGCTACCAATCCTGCTGAGCGTTTCATGATCGTCCTCTCAGGTCAAGCCAGCTTGTGTGCCTTGCGATAGGTAGCGACCGCTTGCTCGATTTGGCGATCTATGGCGGCGTCCAGCTCAGCGACCGTCTGCTGTGTCGTGTCCAGCGCGCCGATCCGATCCAGCTCTGCCAGAACTTCCACGCCTTGCGCCATCCAACGCTCGCGCTCAGCGCTGTAGCGCGCATCGCTCAGCTTGCCAAGGCTGTGATCTTCTTCAAGGTCGCGCAATGCAGTCAGGACGCGCTCGTAGTGCAGCTGCAAGCGTTCGATCAGCGCTGCATCAGCGCGCTCGGCAAAGCGCGAGCGATGGCGCAGCAACGGCGCGGCGATCCATACAATCAGTGCTGCGATCAGCGCAAGGCTGAGTCCGAGTGTTTCGAAGGTCATGGTTGCGTTCCTTTCGCCAGAGCGCGCTCGATCATGGCGCTCAGCTGCACGCGTTTGAGCGGCGTCATCACAAACTCGCTGATATGACCTTGACGGTCAACGATGAACGTCTCTGGCACGCCTGTGATGCGATACTGCGCTGAAATCTTGGTCTTGTAATCCAAGCCGTTCGGATAAGTGATGCCGAACTCTTTCAAATACGCTTGCGCGTTGCGCTCAGTATCGGTGTAGGCGATGCCTAGGAAGATGACATCTTTGTCTTTATATTGTTGCCAAGCCGCTTCAAGCTCAGCGGCTTCGTCGCGGCACGGACCACACCAACTTGCCCAGAAGTTGATCACGACGACTTGACCGCGCAGCGCTTCCAGCGCAATTTCCTGACCGTCCAGCGTTTGCAGCGTGAAGAGCGGCGCCATGCCTTCGGTCGGCTGCGTTTGCTGCTGATGCCGCAAGCCTAGCCCGAAGATGAGCGCCATGCTCGCCAAGATAAGCGCCGCCAGCACAGTGATGAAATTGACGCTGCGCTTGGCAGGCGCGCGTTCGGTCAGCACATCATGCGTCATAGGCAGTTCTGTCATCGCTCAGCTCCTCTCAGCGGCGCGCGGCAAGGTCTGCCTCAATGCGCGCGCGATACTCTGCAAAAGTGCGGACGGATGTGGCTGCTTTTGCCTCAGGCGCGCTTGGCGCAGCGGCAGGTCGCTCTTTGCGCCAGCGCAGAAAGACTGCGCCTGTGGCGAGCAGCACGAGCGCGCTCAGCAGCCAAGGCGTGATGAGCGCCAAAGCGCGCAACGTCGGATCGGCTGGCGTGCCGACCACGCGATCGCCGAAGCGCATCACGAAATTCTCGATCACCTGCTCAGGCGTCTTGCCTTCGCTGAGCAGAATGCGCACTTCTTCGCGCCATTGCGCGCAAGCGAGCGTGCCGCACGTATCGAGCGTGATGTTCTCGCACACAGGACAGTACAACTTCTTCGAGACGGCGTTCACTTCATCGTCCGTCACAGGACGGCGCGGATCGTCTTGCGCGAACGCACTCAACGTGACGGCGCTCAGAGCGATCGCTAAGCACAACAGCATCACGCCAATTTTCAATAGCCTGTTCATGCCTTCACTCCTGCCAGACGGCTCGGCTGCGCAGCTCCAGCAGCGGCGAGCGCGACGCGCTCGTCAGGATACATGCCGATCAGCGTGCCGAATACCAACAACAAACTGCCCCACCAGATCAGGTTGATCAACGGATTGATGAACACCTTGAAAGTCGCGCTGCCGGCGCTGATTGGCTCCCAATCCACCAACAGCACATAGAAGTCGTTCTCAAGCGTGCTGTGCGCCGCTGGAATAGTCATCGTGTTCATGCCTTCCGCGTTCGGATAGAAATCGCGACGCGGACGCAACTGCGCAATCTCGCGTCCGTCGCGCAGCACAGTCACCTGCGCGATGTCCATGATGCGTCCATCGTCAGCGATCTGACCGCCCAAAAAGCCGTCGTAGCGCATGACGTAGCCGCCCAGCTTCAAGCTCTGCCCAACGGCGAGCGTGCGCTGCGTCTCTTGCTGATATAACTCGCTGCCCAGCGCGCCAATGCCCAGCACAGCGATGCTCAGATGGATCAGGTAGCCGCCATAGCGCCGCCGATTGCGCGCCACGAGCGCCATCAGCGCCGTGTGCCACTGTTCGCCAAGCGTCTTATGACGCGCCGCCGCGCCGCGCACTGTCTCCCAAAGCGCGACCGTGCCGCTGAGCGCGATCACGCCGTAGATGAGCAGGACGAGCGGCTCAGTTGGCTGCATCAGCGCCAAAAGCGCGACGACGAGCGCCGCCAGCAGCGCAGGCACGATCAATGCTCTGCCCAAGCGCACGAGCGTTGTAGCGCTCCATGCCGAGAGCGGCGCGATGCCCATCAGGATGAACAGCGCAAGGAACAACGGCGGCGTCACCTGCAGGAAGTAATCCTTGCCCAGCGTGATGGTCGTCCCCATGAACAATTCGCTGAAGATCGGCGCGCCAAAACTGCCCCAGAAAACAGCGATGAACAGCATCACGAACACGATGTTGTTCAGCACGAAGAGCGACTCGCGGCTGAGCAAGCCGTGCAGCCGCCGCTCATCGCGCAGCTCACCGCGCCGCCAGCGCCACAGCAACATGCCCAGACTGATCGCCGAGATGCTGAACCAGAAGAAGAAGAGCGGAAAGCCGATCGCGCTGCGCGCGAAGCTATGGACGCTATCCACCAAGCCGCTGCGCGTGGCGAACGTGCCGAAGATCACAGCGCTGAACGTGCCGAGGATCAGGAACATATTCCAGACCTTCAACATGCCGCGCTTCTCTTGGATCATCACGCTGTGCAGGAATGCCGTGCCGAGCAGCCATGGCAGGAACGCCGCGTTCTCAACCGGATCCCAGCCCCACCAACCGCCCCAGCCCAGCACGTCATATGCCCAGCGCCCGCCCAGCACCAAGCCCAAGCTCAGGCTGAGCCATGCCAGCAGTGTCCAGCGCCGCGTCGCCCTGATCCAATTCGTGCTGAGGTCGCCGCTGGCGAGTGCCGCCATGGCGAAGGCGAACGGAATCAGGAAGCCGACGAAGCCCATGTACAGCAGCGGCGGATGCACAATCATGCCGAAGTGCCGCAAGAGCGGATTGAGCCCGTTCGCTGTCTCAGCCAGACGCGCTGCGGCAGGCGGCACTGCGCCGCCAAAGGCGAAGACGCTCTTCGCCACGCTGTTATCGGGCATGATCCAGTAGCGCTCGAATGGATTCTCGAAGAAGAGCGAGAGCGCGAGGAAGGACGCCAAAATCAGCATGGTGTAGACGATCACATACGGCATCAGACGGCGCTGCGCCTGCCAATTCAGAGCGATTGTGCCGAAGGCGAAGGCGCTCATGATGCCTGACCAGAACAACAACGATCCCGCTTGTGCGCCCCAGAGCGCCGTGACTCGATAGAAGGTCGGCGTGTTCGGATCGGTCACGTTCCAGACGTAAGCGATCTGATACTGCTCCGTGAGCAGCGCGATGAGCAGCGCGCCCAAGCTCACGCTCAGCAGCGGCAAGGTCGCCAAGGCGGCGTTGCGCGCGCTCAGCAGCAAGCGCTCATCGCGGCGGCGTACGCTGTAAAGCGCTATGCCGGCCGCATACAGCGCCGCCACGAACGCCAGAAACGTGGCGATGAATCCCAGTTCAGCCAACATCGCGTTGCCTCACTTTCCTGCAAGCGGATCGGCGATCGCTTGATTAGGCGACACTTCTTCATAACGGCTCGGACACTTCAGCAAGACCTCGGTCGCATAGAAGATGCCGTCCGCGCCCAACTTGCCAGTCAGGATCGCCTGTGCTTCGTTTTGCAGCAGGTCAGGCTTGACCTGATTGCGCACGTGGACCGCCAAGCGCACCGCGTTTGGATCGTGAACCGCCTCGTAGAGCGTCCGCGCAAGGTCTTTGGTCTCAGTTGGAATGTTGGCAATGCTGAAATCAATGAGCAAGTTTTGCGGATCGTAGCGGATGCTCTCGCCGATCACGGCGCCGCTGATGCGCACTGTCTTGCCGACGTAATCGCCGCTCAGCAGCTCATCCACGCTGATGAAATACCGCGCTCCGCTGACCGTCCCTTGCAAAATCAGGTAACCGATGCTGACGAACAACACGATCAAACCGATCAAAGGTTTCCATTGAATACCGCTGCGCGCTGCTTCTTCAGGCGCATTTTCAGGTTTTTCCCAGGCGAGCTGAGTCATCCTCAATTCCTCCATCAGGTTACATTCACTATCGTAGAGCGCTGTCCTGCTCAAGCGTAGTGACGTTCATCACGCCCCGCCTTGACAAGCGTCATCTCTTATAAGTGGAAAAAGTTTGACTGTAGCATAAGCAATAAGTATCTCTTTTAAGTGCAAAGGACGGCAGCCGCCGTCCTTTGTGCGCGCCTGCTGTGAAGCCGACTATTGCGCGCGCGCCTCGACCTTTTGCGGCGTCAGCTTGATGGCGGCGATCTGCGCTTGGCGCGCTAGATTGGTCGCATCCGCCAAAATGCGCGCTGCCTCTTGTGGACTGTGGAAACCTGTGCTGTTCTCGCTGAAGACGAAGTCCCAGCGCATCTGCGCACGACGATGCAACCAGAGCGCCTCTTTCAGCTCTTCATCAGTCACGCCTGCTTCTTTGGCAGCCCTGATCGCGTCAATGGCGTCCGTGAGCGCTGCCTCAGCGCTGCGCAGCAGGTTCGCCGTCCGATCCTGAATGATGCTGACGCGCTCCAAAAGCGCCTTCTCATCCTGCTTGTGGCAGGTCTGGCAAGCGTTGTTGATGTTGTGAATTGGCGAGCGAATCCAGTGATCAGTGACCTTGAGCGAGCCTTCGCGGACATACGGCATGTGGCAATCGGCGCAGCTGACGCCAGATTTGTAGTGGATGCTGGTCGTGTACAGCTCAAACTCAGGATGCTGAATCTTGATCATCGGCGCGCCTGTCTCAGCATGTGACCAATCCTTGAAGCCGATATCTGTGTAGTACTGATCGATCTCGTCAATGTTCAAGCCGTTCAGCCATGGGAAGGTCAATAGTTTCTTATCGCCGGCGAAGTAGTATTCCACATGGCACTGCGCACAGACGTAAGAGCGCATCTCTTGGCGCGTGGCGTTGCCGATATCAATGCCGCGCGCAGCCATCGCATTCGTGAAGGCAGGGCGCGAGATGCGCAGCTGCATCGTCTTCGGATCGTGGCAGTCGTTGCACGTGCCGCCGTGCTGCAGACGATCTGCCAGCTCAGCGTAAGGCGTGCTGTTCAGCTTTTCCCAGCCCAGCTCAGCCAGCAACACAGTCGCTTCGCCAGAGTGACAGTTGATGCAAGCGCCCGGCTGCTTGAAGGTGACCGTGCCATCTTCTTTCACCACGCGATTGCGCTTCGTCTCTTTTTGATCGATCAGCGCGTAGTAATGTCCGCGCTCTTCGTTGAAGTCTACGCTGAAAGGCATCCCTGCCCAAAGCCGACGCAGCACAGGATACTTCTCCAGCTTGTCGATCGGCTCGCTGCCGCCGTATTTGGTCGGCATGTTGTCAATTTGCGTCTTCATGAACGAGTGGTATTGGCTCGGAAAATTTTGTCCCCAGACAGCCGGATCCATCTCGTTCTCGGCGATCTCGACGATGCGCGCTGGCGAGATCGCGCCTTCAACCTGCCGCGTGTTGATGTTCAGCAGCAGCAGCGCAATGCCGATCATGACTGCGCCGCCCAGCAGGAACGCGCCTGTGAGCGACGCTTCAAAGGTTGTGTACTCATCGTAGTCTATTCCTCCTCATGTTCACTGGTCGTGACCTACGCGCGAGTGACAAGTTAGGCAATCGGTCGCCACGCCGCCGACGTGACTCATCTGGCTGGTCACAGCAGCGTGGCAATACATGCAGTTTTCGCGCGCAATGGCGCGATTGTATTCATTGGCGCGAATTGGCTCGTGGAAGTTGCCTGTGGTGAAAGCAAGGCTGTGACTGAAGCCGTTGCGCGCCTTCGAGAAATACTTGCTGACCAAACTATCATGCGGCGTGTGGCAATCGTTGCAGGTTGCCACGTTGCGGTGGCTGCCGCGCGACCACGCCGTGAACACATCGCGCATGACGTGGCAATTGGCGCAAGCGTTCGGATCGTCGGTCAGGTAGGAATAGCCTTTGGCATAGATGAAAGTGAAGCTGCCTAAGCCGACGATGCAGCCCAACATGCCTGCGATGATCAGCATGATCGGCAGCGGCAGGCTTCGGCTAGGCGTCGTTTTGATCTGTTCCGAGATGGATAGCGTTCCATTCATAGAATGTCTCCCTGAAAGCAGTGTCGTCTTTTGCCGAGATCAATAAGTTCTGCTTGAACTCTTCCGATAAGCGCTCTTCTATAATCCAAAGCTGATGCTCAGCCAAAAGATACTTTTATCGCGCGCTGCGCTATAGTGAGCTTCATACTGAACTGATGTGATGTTCGTCATGTGCTCAAGCCTGACTGCACAGCTATCTGTGTCGAGGATAGCCGCGCATGCCTGCGCGCTCTTTGATCTGGATCAAAGAAATGAAGATTGAATTAGTGAGCCGTGAGATAGACGAAGTTCATGAATCGTAATTGACCGCAAGCGCGCTAAAATATAGTCACGCAAGCCGTCACACTCGGAGTTATGCATCCATGCAGCCTAGCGATCTCACCTTGAGCATCTTGCCCGATCAATTGGCTGTCTGTCAGCTGCCGCCGGAAGCGCCGTTGCCAAGCTGGGCGAGCGGCAGCCTTGTGGCAATAGTGCGCACGCCTGAAGAACTCTCAGTGGTCTGCGCCGAGTCGGCTGTGCCGCTCGGCATTCCGCGTGAAGGCGACCTGCGCGCGCTGAAGGTTGAAGGCGCGCTAGAATTCGGATTGACGGGCATCTTGGCAGGCATCAGCACAACGCTTTCCGCAGTCGGCATCACGATCTTCGTCATTTCTACCTACAGCACCGATTACATCCTTGTGCGGCACGCCAGCTTAGAGCGCGCCATCCGTGCGTTGCGCTTAGAAGGATATAACGTCTTGCCCGAAGGCGAGACGCACTAAAGGAGACGCGCCTATGCCGAGCGGCACAATTCTGGTGGTAGATGACGCATCGCACAATCGCTCACAGCTCAGCGCGCTGCTGAGCGAGCAAGGTTACACTGTCCTGCAGGCGGAAGATGGCGAGAAGGCATTGGCGCTGCTCGCGCGGCAACTGCCCGACCTGGTGCTGCTGGACGCGCACTTGCCAACGCCGAACGGCTTCGATCTGTGTCAGCGCTTGAAAGCTGATCCGCGCACGCGCGCGCTGCCGATCATCTTGATCTGCGCAGCGGACGAAATGCTCGACAAAGATCGCGTGTTCAACGTTGGCGCCAACGACTATGTGAGCAATCCGCTGCACGCGCAGGAAGTTCTAGCGCGCGTGAGCGCACAGCTCAGGCTGCGTCAAATGCAACAAGAGCTGGATGCGCTGCGCGTGACGCAAATTGATCCTATGCAGGCGCTGGATGACGAAAAACATAAGCGCGATATCCCACATGATTTGAAGAATTCGCTCGGTCTGATCTTGAGCGCGGCGGATATGCTGCGCGAGACGCCGCTCAGCGACGATCAAGCGCAAATGCTCACTATCATCGAGCGCAAGGCGAACTTCATGCTGGCGATCATCACAGACTTGCTCGATTTGGCGCGGCTCACTGTCAAGACAACGCCGCGCTACGCGCTGACGAGCCTGCGCGCCTTAGCCCAAGAGTCGCTTGTCGGCTTCGATCTGCAAGCGGCGTACAAACGGCTCGCCTTCAAGGTATATCTGCCTGAAGAAGACGCGCTCGTCCAAGTGGAACGGCATGCGATTAGCCGCATGATCGACAACTTAGTTTCGAACGCCATCAAATACACTGCTCGAGGCGGTGTGGAAGTGCGCGTAGAGACTGCGCCTGAGACGTTCAGTATTGCTGTGCGCGATAGCGGTCTGGGCATTCCAGCAGAGGCGTTGCCATACATTTTCGATAGGTTCTATCGCATTCCACTGCCTGAGTATCTCCAAGAAGACGGCACAGGGCTGGGCTTGGCGATTGTGAAGGCGATTGTCGAGCAGCATCAAGGCACTATTCAAGTGGAGACGGCTGTTGGCGTCGGCAGCACGTTCTGCGTCACGTTGCCGCGCCAGCCGAAGCAAGGCACGAATCATCACGAAGGCGGTAGCGCAGCATGAGCAAACCGACGCTCGCAGAGCTTTTTGAACGCTTGCCATACGGCGAAGCGCCTGAGTCGGCGGCGGCAGCGCAGGCATGGTTAGCGGCGCACGGCGAGAGCCTGCCGATGTATATTGACGGACAGTGGGTGCGCGGCGCGCAGACCTTTGAGAGCGTCAATCCTGCTAATGGCAAGCCGCTCACGCGCATTGCGCAGGCATCGGCTGCCGATGTGGACGCGGCGGTCAGAGCGGCGCGCGCGGCGCTGCCTGCTTGGCGCGGTCTGGACGGCGCGGAGCGCGCGCGGTATCTGTATGCGCTGGCGCGCGGCGTGCAACGGCATTCGCGTCTGTTCGCCGTGCTGGAGACGCTCGATAACGGCAAGCCGATCCGCGAGACGCGCGACATTGATATTCCGCTTGCCGCGCGGCATTTCTATCATCACGCCGGCTGGGCGCAGCTGCTGGAGCAGGAATTCCCTGACATGGAAGCGGTCGGCGTGTGCGGACAGATCATCCCATGGAATTTTCCGCTGCTGATGTTGGCGTGGAAGATTGCGCCTGCGTTAGCGGCAGGCTGCACGGTTGTGTTGAAGCCTGCTGAGTTCACCTCGATCACTGCTATTCGCTTCGCTGAGCTGTGCGAGGCAGTTGGCTTGCCGAAAGGCGTGGTGAACATCATCACAGGCGATGGACGAGTCGGCGCGCAGTTGGTGGCACATCCTGAGGTGGACAAAATCGCCTTCACAGGCTCGACCGAAGTCGGGCGGATCATCCGCGAGAAGACTGCCGGCAGCGGCAAAAAGCTCTCGTTGGAGCTGGGCGGCAAGTCGCCGTTCATCGTCTTCGAAGATGCCGACTTGGATAGCGTGGTGGAAGGCGTGGTGGACGCGATCTGGTTCAATCAAGGGCAGGTGTGCTGCGCAGGCTCGCGCTTGTTGGTGCAAGAGAACATCGCTGAGCGCTTGGTGAACAAGCTCAAGGCGCGCATGGAAACATTGCGGATCGGCGATCCGCTGGACAAGGCTGTGGATATTGGCGCGATCATCGCGCCTGTGCAGCTGCAGAAGATTCAAGCGCTGGTGGCGCAAGGTATTGCAGAAGGCGCGCAACTTTGGCAGCCGAGCGTCGCTTGCCCTACAGAAGGTTATTTCTTTCCACCTTCGCTCTTCACAAACGTCGCGCCGTCCTCTACAATTGCGCAAGTGGAGATTTTCGGTCCTGTCCTCGTCGTGATGACCTTCCGCACGTCTGCGGAGGCGGTCGCGCTCGCCAACAACACGCCTTACGGTCTCGCCGCGTCCATCTGGTCGGATAACTTGAATCTCTCATTGGACGTGGCGCGCAAGGTGAAAGCCGGCACAGTCTGGATCAATGCCACCAATCTATTTGACGCTGCCTCTGGCTTCGGCGGCTACCGCGAGAGCGGCTACGGTCGTGAAGGCGGACGCGAAGGCATGTACGAGTATCTCAAAATGCGCACAGATGGCGCAACGCAAGCGCTGCCAATCGCACAATCGCCGTCAGCAGCGCATGGCGCGCCTGCGCTGATCGACCGCACGCCGAAATTGTTCATCGGCGGCAAGCAAGTGCGCCCTGATAGCGGCTATAGCTTGCCTGTGCGCAGCGCGGACGGTCGCTTGCTAGGCGAGGTTGGCGAAGGCAACCGCAAAGATATTCGCAACGCGGTCGAGGCGGCGCACGCGGCAGCGAGTTGGCAGTTCACGCATGGACATCAACGTGCGCAGATTCTGTATTGCATCGCTGAGAATTTGGCGGCGCGCTCGGCTGAATTCGCGGCGCGTCTGGCGGCGCTAACAGGACAAGACGGCACGGCAGAAGTGCAAATGGCGCTCAAGCGGCTGTTCACTTACGCCGCCTGGGCGGATAAATACGACGGTCTGGTGCATAGCACGCCGTTGCGCGGCATTGTGCTCGCCATCCCTGAGCCAATCGGCGTGATCGGCATCCTGTGTCCGAATGAAGCGCCGTTGCTCAGCTTGATCTCGCTGATGGCGCCTGCGGTCGCGATGGCCAACACGGTCGTCGTCGTGCCTTCTGAGACCTATCCGTTGATCGCCACCGATCTCTATCAAGTGTTGGAGACATCTGACCTGCCGAGCGGCGTGGTGAACATTGTGACGGGCAAGCGCGACGTTTTGGCGAAAACGCTTGCCGAGCATGAAGACGTGGACGCGGTTTGGTACTTTGGCACGCCTGAAGGCGTGAGATTGGTTGAGGCTGCCTCAGTGAGCAATTTGAAGCGCACTTGGGCAGAGGCGACATCGCGCAATTGGTTTGACCGCGCGCAAGGCGAAGGGCAGCATTTCCTGCGCGCCGCGACGCAGGTCAAAAATATCTGGACACCATACGGTGAGTGAACATCCTGAAGCCTTGAATGCCGAGCGCTTGCGTATAGCGCTCGGCGAGCGGACATTTCAATTCCTAGAGACGACGAGCAGCACAAACGACGTGGCACAGCGCTGGGCAGCCGATGGCGCGCCACACGGCGCCGTGGTCGTAGCTGAATTCCAGACAGAAGGACGCGGTCGCTTCGGCAGGCGCTGGCAGGCGCCAAGCGGCACGGCGCTGCTCTTCAGCGTTGTGTTGCGTCCAGCACAGTTGAACATTCTGCCTGTGCGCTACGGAATGGCGGCGGCAGTCTCTGTGCGCAGCGCGTTGATCGAACTGCCCGCTCTCGACTCAAGCGTGGTCAAACTCAAGTGGCCCAACGACGTCCAACTGCATGGACGCAAAGTTTGCGGCATCCTGCTCGAGCCGCTCTGGCGCGGCGCATCGCTGGAAGCGATCATCGTCGGCGTCGGCATCAATGTGCGCGTGCCGTTCGACGAGCCTGAGCTGAGCGCAACTGCCACCAATCTCGAAGCACACTGCCAAGCGTCAATCGATCGCGCCTTGCTGCTGGCGGATATTCTGAAGCGGCTCACCTTTTGGTCGGCGCACGCCGAAGGTCTGGCGCTTTTTCAAGCGTGGCGCGCGGCGCTCAACATGCTGGGCAAGCGCGTGCAAGCCGCCGATGCAACCACAGGACGGCAAATTGTGGCTGGGCAAGCGCTGGATGTGGACGAAGACGGCGCGCTCTTGGTGCGCGCTGATGACGGCAAGATTCATCGCGTTTTTGCAGGTGAGGTCACGTTGCAAAAGCCAAGCGTCAAATGAGGCAGAGCGGAAAAGGTGAGCATCAAGCTGGATTGGCAGATCGAAGCGGAACGCATTCAGGAGCGCGCGACTGAGTCGCCTGAGGCGCGCGCACAACGGATCAGGCAGCGCAGGCGGCTGATTCTGTTCACCATGCTGCTGATTTTTTTCATCGGCGTGAGCGCGCTGCTGATCTTGCTGCGCCTTGAAGATGTGGATAATCAACTGCGCCAGAGCCTGATCGATACGCTGCAAGCGGAGCTGGCTGCGCTGCGCATCGGCAACTATGGCGATTACATGCTGCTGCAGCGCAGCGCTGGCGATAATTGGTACATCGTCCAAGGCGAGCGCTTTCAACACTATCAACAGCTCAAAATAGAGCGCGCTCTGACGCTGAGCGGCAATGTCTTCGATGCGACAGTGGACGGATTGCGCGGTCGCGTGGTCTTCGAAGAGGTGCTGAACGGCGTGCCGCATCGTGCGGTGTGGTTCTATTGGCGCTATGCCGATGGTTGGCGGCACGTGCCGTCAGATTACACTTTCTGGGGCGAATCGCGCACGCTGCGCGACGGCGCTGTGACTGTGCATTACCGTCAGCTGGATGAAGACTCGGCGCGCGCGTTGCTGGAGCGCGCTGCGCGCTGGTGGCGCGAAGGCTGCCGAATGCTGGGCAATAGCGCGTGTCCTGCGCTTGCGCTTGAGCTGGTGCCGAATCCTGTCTTGCAAGTGGCGTGGGATAGCGCGCAACCTGATCGGCTTTTCGTGCCTTCGCCACTGGCGCGCGATGATCGCCTTTCGCTGATCGATCCGCTGCCGCATGTGATCGAGGACGCTGTGGCGGCAGCGCTCGCTGCGCGGCAAGTTGACTTAGTGAGCGGCGGCGTGCGTCCGCGCCGCAGTGTGGACGCGGCATGGCTGCACCAGACTTTGATCGAGTGGCTAGCGGCGACTTACACAGGGCGCGTGGATATGCTGCGCCTTGCCTTCATGCAAAGCCTGCGCGACTCATACGGCGACTCGGCTTTAGCGGCTGTGGCGCGCGCGTTGAGCGCTGACGCGGATATCAGTTTAGTGGCGCGCGCGCTAGGGCAGCCGCTTGAGCTGCTGAACTTGGATTGGCGTCCGTTTTTCCAGTGGCGCTTGGAAGTTGAGCGCCAGCTGATCGTGCAAAATGACTTAGAGTCGCTGCAGGCGCTATGGGACGTGAGCGATGCCAGCACGCGCACGCTTTTCCAGCAGCGCCTGAGCGCTTTCGGACAGCCAAACGCGCAAGTGTTAGCGGCGGCTATCACAGCGGCTGCCGATGGCGTGCCGCGCGCCATCGTGCAGGTGCTGCGCGCCGATCGAACTGAGACGCTCATCTTCCGCCTGCGCGACGGCACTTGGAAGCGCAGCGCCACTTGATCAGCCTTGCGGCTTAGGCGAGTCGTCGCTTGCGCTCTTCGGCACGCCGCCGCCTGTCAGCCGATTTTTGATGCCCAGCAAGCCTTTCAGCACTTTCTGACGAAAGTTCGGCTCTTTGACTAGATCGAGCGCGACCTCGTAGGTCGCCGCAGCTTCTAGCCACTTGCCGCTGCGCGCCTGTAGATTCGCCAGCTCTATCAGCGTGCGACCGTAACGATCCTCGTCGCCTATGTCGCGGAAGGCATCGGCAGCCTCGCGCAGCAGCGTGAAGGCTTGCTCAGGATTGCCTTCCGCCATGTACAAGCCGCCCAAGTTGCCGATGACCATTGCCTCGCGCTCAGCGTCGCCGCGCTCAGCGAAGAATTGGCGCGCTGCGTTCAGCTTCTCAACCGCCGCCTCGAAATTGCCCAAGCGCTGATCGATCAAGCCGAGATTGACTTGCATCTCAGCCGCTAGATCGAGCCTGCCTTCCGCTTCGTAGGCAGCTTTCGCCTGCTCAAACTGCGCCTGCGCCGCTTCGTAATCGCGCTGCATGAAAAGCTCGGTGCCTTTCGCCTGAAGCTCAGCTCCTGTCATTCCGCTCTTCCTTCTCAAGTGATGTGATGCAAGAGCATTCTCTCATCAGGAGCGCGTTTATGTCAACTGAGCGCACGGCGCGACCGAGCTTTTGAGAAAGAATCGTGAAATGCGCTGCGCTCAGCGCGACTCGCGGTACAGGACGTGCCGTCGCAAGATCGGATCGTACTTGCGCAGCTCAAGCCGTTGCGGATCGTTGCGTTTGCTTTTCTGTGTGTAGTATACGTGACCGCTCTCTGTACTGACCAGCTTGACGACAATCCGAACTTCTTTCTTTGCCATAGAAGCTATCCTTTCTCAACGCCACTTTGGGAACGGATCGCGCAGTGCGTGCCACTTGCCGCGCTGAATCTCTTGCGGCGTGAGCAGACATGCCTCGAGGCGCGCTGTGAGTTCCGCCTGATCCATCTGAATGCCGATGAAGACGATCTCTTGGCGGCGATCGCCGTATGGCTCACGCCAATATTTGGCGAGATACGCTCGAAAGTTGGGATCGTCCATTGGACGCTGCGCCTCAGGCACGGTCGCCCACCAAAAGCCTGAAGCGCCCATGCGCTTCACGCCGCCTGCCTGCGAATACAGCACAGGATAATCGCGCGTGGCGAGCCACACATAACCTTTAGCGCGCAGCACCTGACCAAAAGCGCCGCTACGGATCAGCTTCATGAAACGATCAGGATGCATCGGCGTGTGCGCGCGATAGACGAAGCTGCTGATGCCGTATTCTTCCGTCTCAGGCACGTGCTGACCTTGCAGCTCTTTGATCCAGCCGGCAGACTGCGAAGCGCGTTCCATATCGAACAAGCCTGTGGCGAGGATTTCGGATGGATCGATAGCGCCTTCGCGGCACGCGATCAAACGCGCTTCTGGATTCAAGTGCCGCAAGATGCCCTTGAGTCGCTCTAGCGCTTGCTCGCTGACCAAATCGATCTTGTTGATCAAGATCACGTTGGCGAACTCGACCTGATCGGTCAGCAAATCCACCACTGTGCGCTGATCGTCCGCGTCGCTCGCCATGCCGCGCTGATGCAGCATATCGGCTGAGCTGTAATCGCGCAGGAAATTGTAAGCGTCCACGACGGTCACCATCGTATCAAGACGCGCTAGCTGCCCAAGCGATTCGCCCGTCTCAGTCTCAAAGCTGAAGGTCATGGCAACTGGCAGCGGCTCTGAGATACCTGTCGACTCGATCAGCAGATAATCGAAGCGACCTTCGCGCGCCAGCTGCGCCACTTCGCGCAATAGGTCATCGCGCAAGGTGCAGCAGATGCAGCCGTTGCTCATCTCGATCAAGCGCTCTTCAGTGCGGCTGAGCGCCGCGCCGCCTTCGCGCACCAGCTGCGCGTCAATGTTCACTTCGCTCATGTCGTTCACAATCACGGCGACGCGCAGCCCTTGCCGATTGTTCAACACATGGTTCAGAACAGTGGTCTTGCCTGCGCCCAGAAAGCCTGAAAGCACGGTCACTGGAAGCGGCGCTCGATCAACAGACATGCTTCAATATCCTCTCACGAATGGTTGTGAGAAATGATACTTAGTCTCGATTAAGTTGTCAAGGCAGGCTATTCGCGCTTTTCGAGCGCCTGTGAAGGAAGGACGCTGTGCGCTCCATCGGCGATGCGCCCGATCAGATCGTAGAGCATGGCGCCTGTGATCTGCACAGGGATGATCGGACGATCCGTTGGCGCTTCGCCTTCGATGATCACGTAACCGTCCACTTCAGGCGCGTCGCGATAGCTGCGTCCAACAGTCAGACCGTCGCCGCGTCCTTCGATCAGCACGTCAAGCGTCTTGCCGACAAAAGTCTGGTTTTTCGCCAAGCTGATCGCCTGCTGCACTTGCATCAGCTGGTCGCGACGCGCTTGCTTGATTTCCTCAGGCAAGTGGTCAGGCTGCTGCGCCGAGAGCGTGTTCTCTTCAAAGCTATAGGTGAAGACGCCGACGCGGTCGAATTGCATATGGCGCACGAACTGCACCAGCTCCTCGAACTCGGCATCGGTCTCGCCGGGATAGCCGACGATGAACGTTGTGCGGATCGCCAACTCAGGCATGGCGGCGCGCATTTTCTCAACCGTGCGATATATCCATTCCACGTTGGCAGGACGGCGCATCCGCAGCAGGGTCGCGCGGCTGGCGTGCTGCAATGGAATATCGAGGTACGGCAGAATCTGCGGACGAGTCGCCATGATCTCAATCAAGCGGTCAGTGACGGCGCCCGGATAGGCATACATGATGCGAATCCACGCGATATCGGTCTCAGTCGTCAGCCGATCCAGCAAATGCGCCAAGCCGTCGCGCATTCCCAAGTCGTGACCGTAATCGGTTGAGTCCTGCGCGATCAAGATCAGCTCCTGCACGCCTTGCGCGCTCAGGCGCTGCGCCTCAGCGATGATCGCCTCAGGCGGACGGCTGACCGCTGTGCCTTTGATGAGCGGAATAGCGCAAAAAGCGCACGGACGGCGGCAGCCATCGGCGATTTTGAGATAGGCGCTGTAACCTTGCACGCTGGCGCGCAGGACGCCGCGCTCATCGCTGCCGACAACGGTCGCTTCAGCGGGCAGGTGATAGAGCGGCTCAGGATGTTTGCGCACGCGCAGGCGTCGGATCAAGTCTAGGATGTCCATCCAGCGGCGCGTGCCGATCACGCCGTCTAAGCCTGCGACCTGCGCGGCGAGTTCCGCGCCGTAACGCTGTGCCATGCAGCCTGCCGCGATCAAGTACTGGTCAGGACGTTTGCGGCGCGCAAGCTCGCGCAATGTGTTCAGGCTCTCAGCTTTAGCGGCGTTGATGAAGCCGCAAGTGTTCACGATCAGCACTTCGGCTTGCCGCGCGCTCTCAGCGGCAGCCATGCCGCTTTCGTCCAAAAGCTGTGCCATACTGGCTGCGTCCACTGCGTTTTTAGAGCAGCCGAGATTGACTAGATAGTAGGTGTTGCGCGCTGTACGCCGCTTCGTCATGAGCTATTCATCGCCTTCAGATGCAAAAATTGCGTCAAGGCAATCTTAGCGGCTCTGAGCGCGCTCGACAAGGCGGCGTTTGCGCGACAAAAAACTGCCAGCAGGCTGAAGGGGGTGGATCAGCTGCTGGCAGCGGGTTGACCCTTTTAACCGACGCGGCGACGCGCACTTCCGCATGGGCAATTGGGCGGCTTGCACATGCATTCCATCTCATGCTCAACACAGCATGGCAAGTTGGCTTGAAGTATGCGGCACATAAGTGAGCTGAGGCTTAAAAGGACGTGAGCGTGAGCTAAGTGGCAGCCGACGCTTGCCCTACGCGCTCCAGATGAATGACGATCACGCTGACGTTATCTTCGCCGCCACGCTCATTGGTCAGCTCGATCAGGTCGAGCGTGGCTTCAGTAGGATTATCCGTGCGCAGCACGATCTCAGCGATATCGCGATCTTCGAGATGGCGCGTCAAACCATCCGAGCAGATCACGATCCGATCATCGCCGCGCAAAGTGTGACGATATAGGTCTATTTCCAAATCGGCGGATTGTCCCAGCGCGCGATAAAGCACATGACCCATCGGATGGTAGCGCGCCTGTTCCGCCGTCAAGTGACCTGAAGCGACCAACGCCTGCACAAAGCTATGATCGCTGGTGATTTGGCTGATCGCGCGGTCGTGCGCATCCACAAGGTAAAGACGACTATCGCCGACGTGCGCTACAAGAACGCGATTATTGCGCACTAGCGCGAGCGTAGCCGTTGTTCCCATGCCGCGCCGCGAAGCGTCACGCCGTGCGCGCTCGACCACTGTGCGATTGGCGCGCTCGATGGCAGTGTGCAAGCGCTTGACCAGCTCATCTTCGTTCAGCACAACCAGCTGATCGCTGCCGCGCTCACTGCCTGTGAAGCTCGCCTGCACTGATTCCACCACCAGCCGACTGGCTTCCTCACCTGCGGCTGCGCCGCCCATGCCATCTGCAACTAGGGCGAGCGCTAAGCCGTCCACTGACCATATGCCGAGACTATCTTCGTTGTTGCTGCGCACCTTGCCAACGCTAGTGCGCGCGCTCAAGCGCAGTTGCGTGCCAAAATCTTCATCAGGTATCAGCAATGGTGCGTTACAATGGACACAGTGCGTAGCGGTCGGCAGGTTATAAGTGCCACAATTCAAACAAGTGAGCGGTTCTCCATTTAGATTCTCAGGTAGCACTTTTGACCTTGCCTTTCGCAAGCGTTCAATTCGTCCCGGCTCAAACAAGCTGTGATCGCGCTGGCGGATGAAGCGGAGCGCGCCTTCGATCAGGTTGCCTGTGCCGTCTAAGCCGTTGACGACAGGCGTATCATCAAGGCGGCGGTTGCAGCGGAAGCAGTAGACTGCTTGCGGCACGTTTTCGTAGTTACAACGCGGACATCTGTGCGTTGTCGTCTTCACATCGGCATTTCCTTCGCTTCGCTCGTGCAGCCTCTCGCTGCGCTCACCATAGTTTAAGCGCTTTGCAGAAACTTGACAAGCATCGCTGCTTGTGATAGCTTCTTCAGAAGCCAATCGCTGAGCTGACTAGCATAAACGAACGATCCGATGCGCAGCGCTTGCCTTCGGAACGTCGTCTTCATCCGCTCGATAGGATTTCATCATGCTGCGCTTCTTGACTGCCGGTGAATCGCATGGTCCGATCCTGACCGCTATCCTCGATGGTATGCCTGCTAATCTGCCGCTGAGCGCGGAGTGGATCAACGCTGAGCTGGCGCGCCGTCAGCAAGGCTACGGACGCGGCGGACGCATGTCCATTGAGCGCGATCAAGTGCATTTCGGCGGCGGCGTGGTCGCAGGCAAGACCACAGGCGCGCCAATCGCGCTGATGGTCGAGAATCGCGACTATCGAAACTGGGCGGAAAAAGCGATTCCGCCCATGACCGTGCCGCGTCCCGGTCACGCCGACCTAACCGCGACGGTCAAGTACGGCTACCGCGAGCTGCGCCTGAGCCTTGAGCGTGCCAGCGCGCGCGAGACGACCATGCGCGTCGCCGTCGGCGCCGTTTGCAAACGTCTGTTGGCAGAATTCGGCATCCAAGTGCAAGGTTACGTGGTCAGCATTGGCGACGTGGAAGCCGACTTACCTGACCTGCCCGATAGCGCCGCCTATCAAGCGCGTTTTGCCGCTGCCGAAGCGAGCGACGTGCGCTGCCCTGACGCTGAGGCGACCGAGCGAATGCACGCTGCCATTCGCGCCACTGTTCAGGCGAAGGATACGCTCGGCGGCGTGATCGAAGTGGTGGCGCTCGGTTTGCCGCCTGGACTCGGCTCGCACGTGCAATGGGACCGCAAGCTGGACGGTCAATTGATGGCAGCAGTTGGCAGCGTGCCATCTGTGAAAGGCGTCGAGATCGGACGCGCCTTCGCACTGGCGCGGCTGCGCGGCACGGCAGTCCACGATGAGATCGTGCGCGCTGAAGACGACAGCTTGCAGCGGCGCACCAATCGCGCAGGCGGCTTGGAAGGCGGCATCACCACTGGCGAGCCGCTCATCGTGCGCGCGGCGCTCAAGCCGATCGCTACTACGCTCACGCCGCTCAACTCCGTAGACTTAGCCAGCGGCGAGCCGCGCCAAATTGACTACGAGCGCAGCGATTTTTGCCAAGTGCCGCGCGGCGTGCCGATTATCGAAGCGATGGTCGCCTTTGTGTTAGCGAGCGCGCTGCTGGAGAAGCTCGGCGGCGACTCGCTGGATGAGATGCGCCCGCGCTTCGCCGCGCTGCGCCGCAATCATCTCGCCGACCTGCCGATGGACAATCAAACGTGGCAGTTTGGGTATGAATACGGCTTGAAATGAACATGACTGGGCAGAGTGCGCGCAACGCCATTTCTTGTGCTATCATATCTGTAACGTTCAGAGGTTCACGCGAGCTGAATGGCGAGGGTCAGCATGACCATCAGAATAATCCCGCGCTACAAGTTGCTACTGCGCTACAACATCAATCCTGAGACGCATGACGCCTACTACGCATTCATCACGCAAGAGTTTGTGCCGAGCCTGCAGGCGCTAGGGCTGTATATGTTCCGCGTTTATCACACTGCCTATGGCGAGCATCCGATTCGGCAGTTGGAATTTTTGGCAGAAGACCTAGACGCGGTGCGCCTTGCGCTCAAGAGCAGCACCTGGCAGCGCCTTGAGGAGAAACTGAAGACCTTCGTCTCGGATTACAGCCGCAAGTTGATCAACTTCCGAGACGGCTTCCAGCTATGAGCTTGTGGCGCTTGCGCGGCGCGCTGCTGCGGCGCGGCTTGCGCTCTGTGCTGAGCATAGGCGCTGAGGCGGCTGCGGCTGCCACAGCCGAGCATTTTCAGCAACGTTTCAGCGTGCAGCCGCCGCTGACCGTCTATGTGCGCGGCAGTCATTTGGCTGTGCATGTGCAGCGCAGCGCAGCACACGAAGTGTTGCTAGAAGCCGATCTGCACGCGCGCTTCGGCTGGGAATTCATCGCCGATCAAGATGAGGCAGGCGTCTACATTGTGGCGCGGCGCAAGCCGCTGGTCGGTGCGCTCTCATGGGCGACCTTCAGCCTGACCTTGCCGCACTACGCGCACCTCGCCTTGCACCTGACGCCAGGCAGCCTGCACCTCGCGCACCTTGAAGGCAAACTGACTTTGCCTGCGCCGATGTCGTAGCGTTGCCTAAGCGTCAGTCAGACGGCATTTGAAATTGCAAAGTCGCTGTACAATCGAAGGCAACGCTTTCGTAATGTGGAGTGTTTGTCATGAAGCGATTTTTGCGCGCTGCGCTACTGATGATCTTCCTGCTGGCGACCTTTGCCGTCCTGCCGAGCGTTGTGCAAGCTGACAGCAGCTGCGCAGGCGTCGTCCGCTCAGAGAGCTGCAAGCACGGCTTGCCCGCTTGGGAATACGACGCGCTGTTGCCACAAATACTGTCGCACTCGCCGAAGAGCCTGCCACGAGTTGGCGTGGATAGCGCTGAGCTGCGCCGTTATAGCTTGTATCAGTTGCCACGTCGCGACGTCACGTTCTACGATGCGCCGAATGGCAATCCGATGGACAAAGTCGATCCTGGCTACGCGTTCACAGGCGTGCGCGAGCAGCGCGACGGCTGGGTGCGCGTGGACGGCGACCGTTGGCTGCCTGCCGATCAGCTGAGCGGCACGCGCGCTTCGGGCTTCAGCGGCGTGCTGCTGAACGGCTATCCGCCGTTTCCGCTGCTGTGGATGGCGCGCAGCGTCCACGCGGCGGAAGTGCCAGGCGGCAAAATGTTGCAACGCTTGCCTGTACTCGCCAAACACACGCCGTATTACATCTTCAAGACCGTGCGCGTAGGCAACTGGGACTGGTATCTGATCGGCGACGGCATGTGGGTAGAGCAGCGCAACGTAGCCGTTTTGAAGCCTGTTGAAGTCAAGCACAGCGGTCGCTGGATCGCCGTTGATCTCTATGAGCAGATAGCGGTTGCGCTAGAAGGCGGCACGCCGCGCTTCGCCACGCTGATCTCCTCAGGTCTGGCGAAGAATCCGACGCGCGAAGGCATGTTCGCAGTCTGGGCGAAGCTGCGCAGCGGCAGCATGAGCGGCTTTGAAGGCAAGCCTGAGCAGTACAACATCCCTGTTGTGCCATACATTTTGTACTTCGACGGCTCAATCGGCTTGCACGGCACGTTCTGGCACAACGGTTTCGGCTATCGGCACAGTCGTGGCTGCGTGAATCTCTCGATCAGCGACGCCAAATGGTTGTATAATTTCGCTGATGTCGGCACGCCCGTCTACGTTTGGCGCAGCCGCTAGAAAGAGCTTATGCGCTATCTCGTTTTTCTCATCTTGCTAGGCGCCTTGCTCAGCGAGGCGCTCAGCGCGCCTGCCGCAGCCAGCGATGGACGCGATAGGCTATGCGTCCTGCAAGATGCCGCCTGCGTACACGGCTTGCCTGCCGCGCGCTATCAACTGCTCTTATCCCAGATGTTGGCGCATCCCAAGCCGAACGGACGACCTGTGCCGGTGGACGCGCAGGCGCTCTATCGGCACAGCTTATATCAGGTCGATCCGAGCGGCATCACGCTGTATGACGCGCCGAATGGCGCGCCAATCGGCAGCTTGCCGAGCGGTTTCATTTTCGTAGGGATGCGCCAACAGCGCGACGGCTGGGGCGAGGTGCGGCGCGGCGAATGGGCGCCGCTCAATCAGCTGAGAGGCGTGCCTGCTTCGCCGTTCAGCGGATTGATATTCGATGCGCCGCCTGCTTTTCCAGTTGCGTGGCTTTTGCAATCTGCGCAGCCAAGCGGCGCGCCAAACGTGGCGCCTGAGCCGAATGCGCCTGCGCTCGCGCGCTACACGCCTTTCTACATCTACGCGACTGCCCATGACGGCGCGCAGGCGTGGCACTTAGTCGCGCCGGGACAGTGGCTGCCTGCACGTCGCTTGGCGCGCCTGATGCTGCCCGAAAAGCCTGCCGCTGTGAAAGGTCGCTGGATCGCTGTAGACCTGACCGAGCAGGTGTTGACGGCTTACGAGGATGATCGGCTCGTCTTCGCCACGCTGATCGCCTCAGGGCGACCTGAGACGGCGACTGGCGAAGGCTTGTTCCGCATTTGGGCGCGCTTTCGATGGGATACGCTCTTCGGCGGCAGCGGCGCCGATTACTACTACTTGCCTGCCGTGCCGTATGTGATGTACTTTGACGGCGAGATTGCGCTGCACGGCGCTTACTGGCACGATAACTTCGGCGCGCAGCACTCGCAAGGTTGCGTCAATCTCTCGCTGAGCGACGCGCGCTGGCTTTATGCGTGGACGGATAATTTCTTCGCCGATACTTGGGTCTATGTGTGGCGCAGTGAGCAGGTGCGATGAGCAAGCACGCCGAGCCGTTCAGCCTTGAGATCGCGGTAGGCGATGAGCGCTTGCGCTTCGATGTACGCTACGACGCGCGTCTGCGGGCGAACGGACGCTGGACGTTGCAAGGCGACGTGGTGACGCTGCGCGTGCCGCCTAAGATGCCACGCGCCGCCGTAGAGCAGATAATCCAGCGCATCGCGGCGCGCATCAAGCGCAGCCGTGCGCGCGCCGATAAGCGGACTGATCGAGAGTTGATGGAGCGCGCTGCGAAGCTGAACGCGCAATACTTCGATGGCGAGCTAGCGTGGCGCAGCATTCGCTGGGCGGATAACATGCGCACGCGCTTGGGCAGCTGCAGCAGCGGCGGCGCGTCCGATGGCGATATCCGCATCAGCACGGCGCTGCGACGCTATCCATCCTACGTTTTGGACTACGTGATCGCGCATGAGCTGTGCCATCGGAAATATCCTGATCACAGCGCGGCGTTTTGGTCGTACTTGGCGCGCTTTCCATTTACAGAGCGCGCACGCGGTTTTTTGGAAGGTGTGGCTTTTGCAGGCGGCGCGCCTGAGCAAGATTGAGCGCGCAGCTCAAGATCACAGCTTTTTCGGAGGAAGCTCACCATGCTTTCAAAATGGTTCTTACGCGGTCTGTTCTTGCTAGTCCTGCTCGTGAGCGTTGGCATAGGCGGATTGGTGCTGGCGGCGCCGAGCCTACAGACGGATGCTTTGCCGCCTGCTATTCTCAGCTTCACCTCAGATGCGCGCACTATCACGGTCGAGGCGCTAGAGTCGGGCGCGGCGCAAATTGCGCTCTCTTGGCAGACGGTCGGGCTGACGGATGATTTCAGCCTGCGGCTGTTCGCGCTAGTGGTCAGCGAGTGGACGCCGCTGGTTGACCAGAACTTGCCGCCTGTTGGCTCGGCGCGCCTTGTGGTGCAACCATCGCTCGATTTCAGTCCGCCGACCTACCGTCTCGCCATCTTCGATCGGCAGGGACGGCTGATCAATCAGCACATCGTGACCTTGCCGTTCGATACGCTAGCGCCTGCGCCGACGCCGCAAATTGTCAGCTTTGAGGCGACGGTAGGCGGCGTGGACTTCGTGGACTTAGGGCAGAATCGGGCGCGTGTGCCAGTCGTGTGGCGCGTGCGCGGTCGTGTGCCGACTTCAAACCTGATCTTCGAGCAACTCCTGCCCGATGGACGCGCTATCTCAGTCGAGCTGCCGCGTCTGAGCCGATGGATCGCCTCGAGCGGCGAAGGCGTGGTAGCGCCAATCCTGCCCGATAACGACGCGCAAGAGATTCGGCTGCGGCTGCGCGTGGTGGACTTGGCGAACGACACAGTCTACGCCGAGCAGGTCATCAACTTACCGATCATTCGCGGCGGCGCGCCCTTGCCGACAGTGGCTGTGCCTGCTGTGCCGCCGTCGCCTGTCGTCCTCGCCTCGCCAACGCCTGCCAACTGAATATGCGCGCACAAGTGGCACGACCGCTCGTTTTTGTCATATTGCAGTGAACTGTTATAATCACGTATAGAACAGCGCACTGTGACCTGTTCGCATAGGCGTTGTCAGCAAGTCGGTTTGTTCAACCCTGAAAGGAGGAAGGGCGCATACTCCGCTGCGATCAGCAGTTCTTGCGCCAAATTTCATGCACCGATCAGCTCATAAGATCAGCCGTCGCCGTTTTTTGAGCCTCGCTGCGGCTGCCACAGGCGGAGCCTTGCTCCATCGCGCGTCGCCCGCCTTCGCGCAAACGCCGCCGCTCGTCTCGTCGGTCAGCTTGCGTCCATTGACGGCACGCGCAGGCGTGATTCGCGTCGGCTGGGAATCGGTTAAACGGCTCGATCCTGCCTTCGCGTCCAGCGACTCTGAGATTGCGTTCCTGACCGCCGTCTACGATTACTTGGTGGACGTGACCACGACTGACGCCGTCGCGCCGCGTCTGGCGCAGTCGTGGCAGCTCAGCGAAGACGGACGGCAATATACCTTCAAGCTGGTGCCGAACGCTAAGTTCCATGACGGCAGCGCATTGACGGCTGAAGATGTGATCTACAGCTTCAATCGCCTGCGCGATCCTGCCGTCGGCTCGCCGAAGATTTCGTTGTTCGATAACCTTGAAAACATCGGCGCGCCTGACGATCTGACAGTTGTCTTCACGCTCAGGACGACCGAGCCTGATTTCATCTACAGCATCACTGATAACTCAGCCGTGATCGTGCGCGCAGGCGCTCGCAACCTTGATACCGAGTTCATCGGCACAGGTCCGTTCAAGGTCGAGCGTTACATCCCTGAAGATCGCACAATTTTTGTGGCGAACGAGGACTATTGGCAGAGCGGCTTGCCATACGCGGCAGGCATGGAGCATCGCTACCTCGATTCGAACGCGGCAATTGAGGCGCTGCGCGGCGGCGAGCTGGACGTGGTGCTGCGGATGCCAAACGCGCGCTTCATCGCCTTGCAAAACGATCCGAACTTGCAGACGGTCACCTTCCCGACCTCAGGTCACGATGCGTTGCGCCTGCGCATGGATTCGCCACCCGGCAATGATCCGCGCGTGCGCAAGGCGCTCAAGATGGCGACCAATCGCGAGGAAATCAACGCCTTTGCGCAGCTCGGACTCGGCTCGCAAGGTCGCGACGCGCCGATTGGCGAGTTCTTCGCCGAATACTTCGATCCTGAGTCGCCGTTGCCGCCTTACGATCCTGACGGCGCGCGCGCGCTGCTGGCTGAGGCAGGCTATCCTGACCTGACCTTTGA
>DAOTWB010000196.1:0-1662 GCA_034436235.1 Anaerolineae bacterium | reverse complement strand
GATGATCTCGCCCGTGCGCAAGTGCCACCATGTGTCGGTATCCGTCGGCGCGCGCGTGGCGATTGCGAAGAGCAAGGCGAAGAAGATCAGCGGCACCAGCTGCTGTGTGCTAGGCGCAGCGAGCGAGCGACGGCGCGCTTGGCTCATCGCGATTCGCTCTCGCTCGGTGCACTAGGCAGGTTATCCACAGCCGTTTGGATAGCCTGCACGTGCTGTGTGTCAATTTCAGTCTCGCTCAGGCGGACGGCAAAACGCTCTAGCTCGCGCTTGACCATCTCTTCATCGCCCTTGCGCACTAGGACAAAGATCGCCGATGTGTTCGGCTGGATTTCCTCTGCCACACGCCGAATGAACGTGTTATCAATACCTGTGTCAATCAGCGCCGCCACCAAAGCGCCGACGCCCGAGCCTGCTAACAAACCGACCGCTGCGCCGCTCGCTAACAAGCCCCAGCCCAGCGGACCGCCCAAGATGCCGCCTACAATCACGCCGACCGCCGCGCCGCTGAGCGCGCCCAGTCCGGGCGTGACATCGTGCGTCTGATAGACGCGCATCTTGCCGCGCTGATTTTTGGTGACCACGACTGCGTCTTTCAGGTCAATCAGCTGTTCGAACTCCATATCTTGCAGTTCTTCCAGCACTTCGTGCGCACGGCGCGTGTTATCGAAGAAAGCCACAAAAAGTTTTGTCATCAGCTGTTCCTTTGACCGCTCAAAGCCCTTTGCTTCGAGTCTAGGCGAAAGCGCAGCGCACGTCAACAGGCTCGGAATCGCCAAAACGCGCCGTTGTAGGCATAATTGGCGTCTGAGATAGATGCACTTCCACACGGAGACTTTGCTTCATGCTGAACTTGCTCTACGCCTTATCCCTGCTCGTGCCGTTGCCGTTCTGGGCATTGATGATCCTCTTTCCGCGCCAGCGCCTTGCGCAGCAGGCGATGGAGAGCTATCTAGGCGTGTTGATTCTAGGCGGCATGTACGTGCTGACGCTCTTCGGCGCGTTGGTGAGCGGCATCGGACGCATCCCGATTGACTTCAGCTCGCCAACAGGCTTGGCAGCCATCTTCGCCGATCCTGCGATGGCGCTCGTGGTCTGGCTGCACATGGTAGCAGTTGATCTAGCGGCAGGCTATTGGATTTACAGCGACGGCTTGCGCCGCAATAAGCCTGCGCGTCTGATCCTTGTGCTGACCTTGTTCGCGGCGCCGCTCGGGCTGTTCATCTACTTCATGAGTCGGCTGTTTGAGCGCGCTGCTGAGGCAGCCCTGCGCGAGTCGAGCGAATCGTCGTTGATAGTGCAGTAGCGCGCCGTGCAGCCATCTGAGCTTGCTGCTTTGCGCGGCGAACCGAGCTATGTCTGGCGCAGCGGACAGGAACGCCGTCTGCGGATGATCGCGACGGCGGCGAATCTGTACGGCGCGAGCGTGCTAGTGGACGGCTGTGGCTTGGGCAGTTACGCCGCACAGATCGGAGCGCGCTTCAAGGCGCGCGTTGAGGCGCTCGATATCGAGCCTGAGCGCGTCGCTGTCGCGCGCCGCCAGACGCCGCGCGCGCTAGTTGCCGCCGCTGAGCATCTGCCGTATGCCAGCAACGTTTTCGACGTGGTCATCTCAAACGAAGTGCTAGAGCATGTGCGCGACGATCGCGCCGCAGCGCGTGAGAT
>DAOTWB010000195.1:0-34647 GCA_034436235.1 Anaerolineae bacterium | reverse complement strand
GTCTCGAAGTACGCCGTGTAATCGAGCGATGTCTGCGCGTTCCAAACGCCGCCTTCGCGGTCGATCAACTTATCCAGCACGCCTGCCGGAAAGTTCGGCGTGCCTTTGAACATCATGTGTTCCACCCAGTGCGAGATGCCCGTCTTGCCGCTCGGCTCGTTGCGGCTGCCAACGCGATACAGCACCCAGAAGCTGATGATCGGCGCTTTGTGCATCTCTTTCAGCAGCACGATCAAGCCGTTCGCCAACACATGGCGCGCTACACCATTCTTAGAGTTTGTGGTCATGTGAGCTACTCGTTATGAATATCGGATAGAGAAGGCGAGAGGCGCGCTCGCCTGCATTCGATCAGAGTATACTGCAAACGCAAGCGCGTTGCGTAGCGAAGCCGCTCAGGATTCGATGATCTTATCGTCAATCAGCTGCTGGCGCACTTCTTGTCCGCGCGGATCGAAGGCGAAGAACGGCGCGTGCAGTTGGAATTCCATGTCCATCATGGCGCGTCCTGCCCGATTCTTCTCGATGGTGAAGACGACCCAATTGCGATATTGCTGCGCCGCATATGGATTGAACGAGATGTGATCTTTCGCCAGCACTTGATACTTGTTGTTCATGATGATGGCGATATCGCACTCGTAATCGAGCGCGGAGCTGCCACGCAGATGGAACAAGTGCAGGCGCTTCGCCTTCAAGCCTTCGCGATCTGAGGCGACGATGGAGAGGACGGGAATGTTCTGTGAGAGCGCGATATCTTTCAAGCCTTCCACGATGATCGTGACTTTATCTTCCTCGCTCTCAGCGCGCTCAGGATGAATCGCCACTTTTTGCAAATAGTCCACAAAGACGGTCAGGTTGCCGCCAGTCGCCTCGGCAAGGCGCGCCGTCATCTCGCGAATGGCGTTCAGCGTGGTGACCGCCGGACTCGCCTTGACCATGATCAAGCGGTCGGCATATCGGTTCAGGCGTGCGAGCGCCATGGAAGTCTTCGGATTTTCGCGCAAGATGGTCTGCAGCGAGCCTGCCTTGCTGCCGTCGCGTCCCAGCAGCTCGCGCGCGCGCTGCGAGATGATGATATCGAACAAATCTTTCAGCTTCAAGCCGTTGCGCGCGTCAATCTCAGGCGGATTGACGCTCTCAAGGCACAGCAACCGATTCATCAAGTGCGTTTCGGTATGCTCGTACGAGATGTAGAAGGCGAATTGCTCAGGGCGCATGGCGATATTGCGCGCCATCTGCAGCGCGGCGATGGTCTTGCCAATGCCTTGGGCGCCGCCCAGCAAGACCAGCTCGGTTTTGCGCAAGCCGCCGCCGATCAAACCGTCCAGCGGATCGAAGCCTGTCGGCTGCGGCGTGAAATCGGAGAGGTCGCCGCGCACGACAGAGTCGTTCGCATCGTTCAGCACTTGGGCAAGCGTGCGCGGCATATGCTGCGCAGGACGCTGGACGGGCGCGCGCCGCGAGACGCGCGCAGGATGCGGCGGCGGCGCGCTTTGTGGCGCAGGCGGCTGAGCCGACGCAGGCGGACGACCGATACGCGCGACACCTTGCCCTGCTGGCGTTGGCGAAGGCGGTGTTGGCTCTGGCGCAGCCTCTGAAGGCTCATCGGGAAAACGTTTGGTCACCATTTAGGATTGCTCGCCTGCTGATTTCTGAATTTTGTATATCTTACAGCCGATTTGAATGGCGCGCAATACGGTCGGTTGGGAAAGCTGAGCGCGCTAGAGCATCGGCAGGCAGACCTGCGTGGCGTGCCGCACAAAATCCAGCGCGCGGAAACGCTCCAATAGATCGTCGGGCAGAGGCTGATCGAGCGTCAGGACGGTCAGCGTCTGTCCGCCTTTGCTGGCGCGCCCTGTGCGCCATGCCGCGATGTTGATGCCGTGATCGCCGAGCAGCGTGCCAACCTTGCCGATCACGCCCGGCACGTCGTAGCTGCCGAAGATGAGCAGGATGCCGCTTGGCACGAAGTCGCTGCGATACGCATCGATCTGTACGATGCGCGGCTCGCGCCGATTGAAGAGCGCGCCGCTGATCACCTGACCGCCGCCGCCTTCCCAATGCACTTGGCACGAGACGAGATTCGTGTAGTCCACCACGTCCAAGCCTTTGGTCTGCGTGACGTGAATGCCGCGCTCCATCGCCACGAGCGGTGCGTTGATGTAATTGACGCCTTCGCCAAGCGCCGGCGCCAGCAGCCCTTTGAGCAGCGCGACTGTCAACGGCTTGACCAGACCGTCCAGCTCTTCGCCTTTGTACTCAACTGCCACGCGTCGAATGCGTCCGCGCGCCAGATAGTGATGCAGCGCGCCGATCCGCTCGGCGAGCAGCAAGTATGGCTGCATAGCGTCGAAAGCGCGGCCTGGCATGAACGGCATGTTGACGATATTGCGATAATCGCTGCCGAAGAGCGCATCGCAGACTTGGCGCGCAATTTGCATGCTCAGGTCGCGCTGCGCTTCCAGCGTTGCATCGCCCATGTGCGGCGTGTGAATGACGTTCGGCAAACCGATCAACGGCGAGTTAGTCGGCGGCTCGTGCGCGAAGACGTCTAGCGCGGCGCCGCTCAGGCGACCGCTGCGCAGCGCCGCCACCAGCGCCGCTTCGTCGATCACGCTGCCGTGCGCCATGTTGATCAGCCGCGCGCTCGGCTTGATGAGCTTGAACGCCTCTGCATTCAGCAGATTCGCCGTCTCAGGCGTGTAAGCGCAATGCAGACTGATGAAATCGCTGCGCCGCAATAGCTCCTCAAAGCCGACTAACTTGACGCGCAAATCAGTGAGCTGCGCCTCTGCCACATACGGATCGTAAGCGATCACGTCCATGCCGAAGGCGATGGCGCGCTCTGCCACGCGCCGTCCCACGCGACCGAAGCCGATGATGCCCAGCACTTTGCCGTACAGCTCAGTGCCGATGTGCGCTTGGCGCAGCCATAAGCCGCGCTCAAGCTCGGCGTGCGCAGGGATGATCTGGCGCGCTAACGCCAACATCAGCGCGAAGGTATACTCAGCGGTCGAGATGGCGTTGACGCCCGGCGTGTGCATGACCATGACACCGCGCGCCGTCGCCGCCTCGATATCAATGCCCGCCAAACCGACTCCGACGCGCCCGATCACTTTCAGGCGCGTCGCGTTCGCCAAAAGCTCGGCGTCCACCTGCAGCTCATCGCGGATGATCAGCGCGTCCGCCTCGCTCAGCATTTTAATGACCTCAGCGCGATTGGGCGGCAGAATGCGCACTTCGATGCCTTCTGTGCGCCGCAGAAAGTCTAACGCCTCGCCGGTCAGCGTCGTGGTGACCAAGATGATGTACGCCATGCGCGCCTTGCCTCAGACTGCTACCTGTATCCACAGCGGCAAGTGATCCGAGCCGCCTGAGTCGCGCCAAACGCGCGCGCTGAGCGCCTGCAAGCCTTCGCTGGCGAAGGCGTAATCTATGCGGAAGAGCGGCGGCAGCCAACCGAGCGGCAAGCCGTTGGTCAGCTCGCGCGCCTGCGGATAGCGCCAAGCAGGGAAGGTGTAGCCCATGCCCACGCCAACTCTGCGGAAGACGTCGTAGTAGCGCGCCGTGATCTGACGGTAAGCGTCCGCCTGATCGGTCATGTTGAAATCGCCCAGCAGAAGCACGGAGCGCTTCTCAGCGGCTACGCGCGCCATGATCTGCTCGATTTCCCATTGGCGCGGACGCGCGTCGAAGAGCTTGCCGACCATGCCCGGATGCACAGGATGCACATTGTACAGCGCGATCTGCACGCCATGCACGCTGAGCAGCGCGCGCTGATGACCGAGCGCGTTGACGATGCCTTCATGCCGCCAATACAGCACATCGCTGAGCGGAAAGCGGCTCAGGATGCCTTGCCCTGCGCTCGGAAAGTCGGGATACGGCTGCAAACTGCGATACGGATACTTGCGCGCCAGCTCTCGCTCAAAACAAGCCGCCGCTCGGCTGCCCAGCTCCTGCAAAGCGACCACATCGGCGTTCAGGCTGCGGATGACCGACAAGATCGGCGCGAGATGCTCGTCTTCCTTGTGCAGGTTGTAGGTGAGCGCTGTGAAGCTGCGCGGCGCGCTGATCGGCTTGGGCGGACGCGCGACGCGCCACAGCTGCGCGCCGTATTGGCGCAGGAACTCAGCCATGAGCGGCATCAGCAACGCGGCGAGCTGCCAACGGCGCAATACTAGCGCCAACGGTACGCCTAAGACGGCAGGCTTCAACAGCAAGTGCAGCAGACTGTTGAGCAGCGCCACAGGCGGCAAGTCCGCCTCAGGTAAGCGATCGCGGTTGCTCAAGAAAGCGACCAGCAGCAAGCTGTACAGGCTGAGCGGACGCGCAATGGCGCGCCGTCTCGGTTCAGACGTGAGACGTGACACTTTCGCTTCTCCTAGCTCAGGACTCAGGATGACTCACCATGCAGCTTCTAAGATGGCGTGTAGCTCGAAGTCGCTCAGCGCGACAGGATTAGCTTTCATGCTGTTTGAGGCTTTCGCCTTTTGGACGATCTCAGAGAACGCCTCGCGTTGTACGCCGAGCGCGCGCAGCGGCGGCACGTTCAGGCGTGCGCACAAAGCGCTCAGGGCTTCAACAGCGGCTTCCGCCTCAGGCGCGTCGGCGTCCAGCAGCAGCGCGATCTCTTCCAAGCGCGCCAAGCGCTCGCGCGCGAACGAGTCGTCCTGTGCGCGCAGCGCGCGAACGTTCGCCGCGATGCCGTGCGGCAGCAAACTGGCGCAGATCATGCCGTGCGGCGCGCCGAACATGCCGCCGATCGGCGCGGCGAAACCATGCACCACGCCTAAGCCTGCATTCGCCAGCGCCATGCCGCTGAATAAGCTGGCATACGCCATCGCCTCGCGCGCTTCGGCGTCGCTGCCATCGGCGTAGGCGCGCGGCAGCGCCCATGCCACATTCGCCATGCCTTCGCGGCACAGCGCGTCAGTCATCGGATTGGCGCGGCGGCAAATGAACGGCTCGATCAGCTGTGTCAGCGCGTCCAAGCCGCTGCTGGCGGTCACCTGCGGCGGCAAACTGTGCGTCAGGCTCGGATCGAGCAGGGCGATGCGCGGCAACATCAGCGGCGAGCGCAAACTGACCTTCACGCGCTGCGCTTCGGCGGTCAGCACGGCGTTGCGCGTCGCCTCTGAGCCTGTGCCAGCCGTGGTCGGAATGGCGATGTAAGGCAACGGCGCGTTGATCAGCGGCTGCGCCTTGCCGACCACTTCGAGGTAATCGAGCGGATCGCCTTCATTGGTGGCGAGCGCCGCGATCGCCTTGGCGGCATCGAGCGCGCCGCCGCCGCCAATGCCGATGATCAGCTGCGCTGCGCAGGCGCGCGCCTCTGTCACGCCGTCGCAGGCTGCTTGGACGGTCGGCTCGCCGCTGACGCTGAACACTTCATAGGCGATGGACGCGCTCTCCAGAAGCGCGAAGACAGGCGCGGCGCGGCGCGCGTCGCCGCCTGTCACCACTAAAGCGCGCTCGCCGAACGGCGCGGCAAGGTGCGGCAGCTCGCGCAGGACGCCGTCGCCGAACACAATGCGTCCAGCGGTCATGAATTCAAAACGATCAAGCATCGGGATATTTCCAAAGCGCTTGGTCAGGGAAGAGCGGCAGGTAGCGCACGCCGACGCGCGGCTCTGCCAGCAGATCGGCGACTGCATCGCGCCAAGCGAGATAGTGCGCCGTCTGGCGGTGCGCTTGTTGCGCCTCAGGCGAGCGGAAGACTTCGATCAGCATGAAATGCGTCGGATCGTCTTCTTGCTGGATGAAATCAAAGCGAGCGATGCCGTCTTCTTGAACGCTGTGGCGCGCATTTTCGAGCGTGGCAGCGATGAACGCCTGCACATGCTCAGGCTTCACGCGGATAGAGACGAGCGCGACGATCATGGCATGGTCTGTCCTATGGCAGATGAGCGATCTCAGCCTAAAACTATAGCGCATTCCGCCGCCGCTGTGTAGCGCGAAAGTTTGTCTCAAGCCGCGATCAGTGTTAAAGTAAGTGCGGCGGCAAAAAGGTCAGGGCAAGGCATGGAATACTCTCGATTTGTAGGCAAGACGCTAGGGCAGTATAAGCTGGAAGCGCCGCTCGGCAAAGGCGGCATGGCATCGGTCTACCGTGCCTACCAAGCCAGCATGGATCGCTATGTGGCGATCAAAGTGATGACGCCTGAGATCGCCGACGATCCGAACTTCGTGGAGCGCTTTCAGCGCGAAGCGCGCACCATAGGCAGGTTGGAGCATCCGCACATCCTGCCCGTGATTGACTTCGGCGTCTCGGACGGCATTTATTACATCGTCATGCGCTATATGGACGGCGGCTCGCTCGACGATCGGCTGCGGCAGCGTCGCCTTCGCGTTGACGAGATCGTCCATTACCTCGATCAGATCGCTTCTGCGCTGGATTATGCGCATCAGCGCGGCGTGATTCACCGCGATTTGAAGCCGAACAACGTCCTGCTCGACCGCGCCAACAACTGCTACCTGACCGACTTCGGCATCGCGCGCATTGAAGGCACTGAGCGCAAACTGACCGCCACAGGCAGCGTGATGGGAACGCCTGCTTATATGTCGCCTGAGCAGGCGATGGGCAGAAGCGTGGACGGACGCTCGGATATCTATTCGCTCGGCGTCATGCTCTACGAGATGGTGACAGGCAGGCTGCCGTTCACTGCCGATACAACTGCCGCGCTCATCTTCCAGCACGTCTATGAGCTGCCGCCTTCGGCGCGCCAATTCGCACCTGAGCTGCCTGAGGCAATTGATGCGCTCTTCAACCGCGCGCTGGCGAAGACGCCTGAGGCACGTCACAACACAGCGCAGGAGCTGGCTGACCATTTCGCACAAATTTTCGGCATTCGCAGCGCGCCTGCCAAAGCGCAGCAGCCTGCCGATGACAAAACAGTGGTTGGCGAGGCAATCGCGCCGCCGACCGTTCCGCAGCCTTCAGCAGCGGCGCGCGAAGTGCCAACGCCGCCGCGCGAGCGGACGGTCGCAGTTGGCTCGCCTTTGGCAAGCGGCACGGCGACCGCCGTCGAGCAGCCGAAGCGCGGCGCGCCTGTCGCGCTGCTCGGCATTTTGGCGGTCGTGTTGCTCGCGCTCGGCGGCGGCGCATTTTTCTTGATCGATCAGAACGAGCGCACTGCGCAAACAGCGACCGCACAGACAGCGCTCGCCGCTCAGAACAGCACCAACACTGCCGTCGCGCTTGCCACAGACGCGCAAGCCACTCTGATCGCGCTCTCCGCCACGCCAACGCCAACTTTGACTGAGACGCCCAGCGCCACGCCCAGCTTCACGCCCAGCGCAACCTTCACCCCGACGCCGAACGCCACTGAGACGCTCATCGCAGCCCGCCTTGCCACAGCCGATGCCTTAGAGACTGCCCAAGCCCTTCAGACTCAGCGCGCCCTTGACGCTGCTCAGACGGCGACCGCGCTCAGCGCCACACAGACCGTCCAAGCCATCTTGGACGCGACCGCCGCATTCGTGCAAGAGCGCCTGCAGACTGCCGAAGCGGTCGCGCTGGCGCTGACGGCAGCCGCGAATGCCACCAGCACAGCCGCAGCCGATGCCGCGCTCACGCAGACCGCGCTCGCCTTGCTGCCAACTGCCACACCAACGCGCACCAACACGCCGACGCGCACCAACACGCCGACGCGCACTAACACGCCGACGCGGACTGCCACGCGCACGCCGAACTTCGATCCGCTCGCCACGTTGACGGCAGCTGCCAGACTCCTAGAGACAGCTACGCTGCGCCCGACGCCTGTCGCCGAGCTGACAGGCGCCATTCGCGAGCTGACTTTCAACGATCTGAGCGAAGGCATTCAGGTTTTGCGCGCGCGCGGCATCATACCGTCCGATGCGATGCTCATCGCCGTGCCAGTCGTGACCGAGCCGCCGCTGATGCGCGGCAACTTTGACGAAGAGAATGTTTTCTACCTTGAGCCGTTCAGCCGCGCGCGCTTCTACGATTTCCTGCTCTCAGTGGATGTCAGCATTGGCGCGCCCGAAGACGCGATAGACAAGACGTCCTGTGGCATCTACATGGCAGCCACAAACGAAGAGTACGGCAGGATAGATTTGCTGGACGCCGATATGGCTGTCTTCCACTATCTGCGCACGCAAGGCTACCGCTTGACGACTCGCGTGAACGAGACTTGGGCGGATATCGCCCTTGCCAGCGGCAGAAGTCCTGCCATTCGCACAGGCGATGGTCAGAGAAATCGCCTGACGCTGGTGATGGTGAAAGACACGCTGAGCGTCTACATCAACGGCGTCCTAGTCACTCAGACGAGCGATCCGATCTTCGCGCGCGGCGGCAGCATCGGCTATTTCATGATACGCGGCACGAAAGGCTTTGGTCACGATTGCAACTTTCAATCTGTGCAGCTATGGCGTCTGAACTAGCGCCTCAGCCTTGCGCGCAGATCGCGCTGCGCCAAATCTTTCAATCGCCTTAAAGATTTCTTCATAGAAGCAGAGTACACTCTGCCATTATTTGCGCGCTAGGAGTCCGTTTGCATGGCAGATGAAGCCGTCGCAGCGCTGATCTTGAGGCATGTTCAACGCTACGTCGCACTAGATATTTTAGATGTCTACAAGTTGCTGCATCAAGGCGTCTTTGGCGCAGGACACGCGGTCAGCAATCAGCGCGCCGCGCGCGAATGGCTGGAGAAAGAATGCGAGAAGCTGAAGCCTAACGCAGCCGAGCCGCTCTTAGAGAGCGTGCATCCCTACGATGAGATCGTGCGCTTGAATTTGCGCCCATACCTTGCGCAGCGCGGCAACCTGCGAAAATTGCTAGACGCCTTCATCCGCTCAGCGGCGCAGCCACGCGGCGACCCTGAGACGATGGCGCACTGGTGGGAAATTTTTCACCGCATGACGCTGGCAGGCAATCCGCTGGCGAATCGCTTCTCCGAGCGCACGGTCGCCTTGATCGGACGCACGCGCGCCGCCGAAAAATGGTCGGCTACCCAACACTCGCCGCCCTATGACCAGATGCACAAGCCCGCTTACCGCGTCCTGGACTTGATCACAGCGCGCGAGCTGCTGGAAGCGCAGAAGCTGGACACAAAAGTCGTCTAGCGGATGAGCGCCAGCGCAACGCCGATCATCGCGCTTAAAATGCCGATCATCCAAAAACGCTGCACCACTTGCGCCTCGCTCCAGCCGCCCATTTGGAAGTGATAGTGCAGCGGCGACCGCCTGAAAAGCCGCGCGCCGCCCGACCATCGAAAGTACAGCACCTGCGCCACCACGCTCAGCAGCTCTGCCACTGGCACTGCCGCGATGATCGGCAGTAAGAGCCACTGTCCCGTCATGATCGCCACTGTGCCAAGCGTCGCGCCCAGCGCCAAGGCGCCGGTATCGCCCATGAACAGCTGCGCAGGCAGCGCGTTATACCACAAGAACGCGAAGCACGCGCCAACTACCAAAAAGCAGAACTGCACCAGATAAATCTGCCCTTGCACCAGCGCGATCAAGCCATAGGCGACGAACGCGCACGCCATCAGCGTGCCTGCCAAGCCGTCCATGCCGTCGGTCAGATTGGCGGCATTTGAGCTGCCCACGATGATGACGATCGCGATTGGGATGAACAGCAGCGGCGAGATCGGCACGGCGATGCCCATCACAGGAATGTACATCTCATTGGCGAATTGAAAGCCGCCATCGGCGAGCGAGATGACGGCTGCCGCCGCGCTCGCCAGCGCCACCTGCGCCAAGAATTTCGTGCGCGCCGAGAGTCCCTCGCCTTTGTTGCGCAATTTCGTCCAGTCGTCCACTGCGCCCAGCGCGCCAAAGCTGACCAACACGAAAAGCGGCACCAAAATGCTGATGCCTGTGCCTGTCTCCGACGGACGCAGCAGATTGGCGATATTCAATAGCAAGGTGATCAACACCACTGGCGCAAGGATCAGCACGCCGCCCATCGTCGGCGTCCCTTCTTTGCTGCTGTGCCACTCAGGGCTGTCCTCGCGGATGCGCTGCCCAACGTTCAGACGGCGCAGTATTTCCACCAATGGACTGCCCCAGATGACCGAGAGCAAAAACGTGACGCTGCCCAAAGTCAGCGCGAACGGCAACGGATCGGCGATCATGTGTCGCTCGGGCCCACGCGCACGCCCGCGATCTGTTCGAAGACGCTCAGCACGGCTGAATTATCTAGATCGCCGCCGCCTTGCTCCACCATCTGCCTGAAAATCTCCGTCGCGATCTCGGTCAGCGGCAAAGGCGCGCCATACGTCTCGCCTGTCTCTAGGACGATCTTCAGGTCTTTCAGCTGCATCCGCGCCTTGAAGCCTGGCGTCCGAATGCCCTGCGCAAGGCGCTGTGGCTTGTTGTCCAGCGTCCAGCATTGCGCCGCGCCGCCGCGAATGGCTTCCACCACCTTGAACGGATCGACGCCCGCCTTCTGCGCCAAGACCAGCAGCTCGCCCATCGCCACCATCTGCGCCGCCACCATGATCTGATTGCAGGCTTTGGCGATCTGCCCTGCGCCGCTCGCGCCCACGTACGTCCACGCCTTGCCCGTCGCTTGGAAAATTGGAATCACCTTTTGGAACGCTTGATAATCGCCGCCGACCATGTAGACCAGCGTCCCTTGCTGCGCGCCGATCTGCCCGCCGCTGACAGGCGCATCCAAAGCAGGCACGCCGTGCAGCGCCAATGCCTGCGCCAACATGCGCGCCGTCTCAGGCTTGATCGTGCTGTTATCCATGAAGATCAAATTCGCGTGCGCGCCTTCGATCACGCCGTCAGCGCCCAGCACCACTTGCGCCACATCGGTCGAGTCGGGCAGATTTGTGCAGACCACGTCCGCTTGGCGAGCGACCTCAGCAGGCGAGCAGGCAGGCACGGCGCCTTCCGCCGCCAATGCTTCTACAATGGCGCGGCTGCGATTATGCACCACCACGCGGAAGCCCGCTCGCAGCAAGTTCCGAGCGATAGGCGCGCCCATCAAGCCCAGACCGATGTATCCCACGCGCAACATGCCGATGCTCCTCAGAAAATCCTGTTTCGCGTGAGTTTAACGCAGCGCGCGCCCACTGGCGAGCCATTGCGCACGCGCCTTCTGAGGAATTCAGGAGTGCTTCCTTCTGTTGCGATAATCTAGATAGGCGATTATGGCTGCGATGACTGCGACTACAGTCGCGATGACCGCGACGATGAAACTCAAGCCTTGAAAGACAGGATCGCGCAGGATGTTGAACAAGTCGCTTCCAGCGGACGGATTTGAATTGCCTGTGCCATTGTCAGGCGCCAGTTGCGTCAGCCGCGCTTGCAGCGTCTCGCGCTGATGGACAACCGCCGTCTGGCTCGCGACCAGCGCCGAAGTCGGCGTGACAGACGGCGTGACCGTCACTGTTGGCGTCTCAGTTGGCGTCGGCGCGATAGTCGGCGTGCCAGGCGATGCAACGCCTGTCGCCGTCGGCGCATCAGGACTTCTCGCCTGCAGCCACAACGCAGTCCGTGTGGCGTACAGGTTCGCTTCTCGTGTTTGAAGTGCAGACACCTGCGCGTCCCGAGCAGCTTGTTCTGCCGTCGCTGTGACTAATCTCATCACAGCTGTGTTTGTCACCTCTAAGTTGCGGACGTTCTGCTCGGCGATCTCGATAGGACTGAGCGGCGGATTGCGGACGGCGTGAATCGCGCCCACGCTGAGCAAGCAGACGACAACAGATGAAATGGCCGCATCGCTTAAGTCCTCATAAATTACAGCACCAATCTTCTCATTAATCACAGCAGAAATCACAACACTAATCACACCAACAATCACAGCACTAATCATACCACCAATCACACCACCAATCACACCACCAATCACAACACCAATCACAACACCAATCACAACAATCACACCAATCACACCAATCACAACAATCACACCAATCACAACAATCACAACAACAATCCCACCAACAGTCCAAACAACCTCTCCAAAATCAGCGACAAAAAAAGGTGAGAAGCAACCGATAAGCGCAATTCCACTGCAGAAAAGCACCGCTATCCACGCTATCCAGCCGAGCAGAGCGTCTGTGCCATTCAAATACAAATGCGCAGCGAGCTGGCTGCTATCTGTGGTCAAGATTTGGAAGATCGGATCGGCGAAGACGCCGAAGAATGAAGTCGCCGCCAGTAGACCGACAATCGCGCCGAAGATGATGCCCATAGGTGAGATGCATTCCTTTCGCCAACGCGCTCAGGATATCTGAGCGTCGCTGCGCACAATCGTAGCACGGAAGCAAAAGCTGAACAAGCGGCGCTATCGCGCCTGCGCGCCGCGATACAGCTGTTCGCGCTCACAGCGTTTTAAGCGCCGCCGCTATATGCATCTGCGCGCCGCTCGTGAACACGGCTTGCCTTCATCGCAAGGCGCGCTATGATCGCACTTGAAGTGCGCTCAGCGCTGAGCAGAGATGGTGAAGCGATGCACGCTCCTGAAGACGGTGGCGACCTGATCGAATTCCAACGCGATCACATCTATCAAGGCGATTGCCGCGCTGTGTTGGCTCGGCTGCCTGCGCAGAGCGTTGACCTGATCTTCGCCGATCCGCCTTACAATTTGCAGCTGCAAGGCGCGCTACTGCGTCCGAATCAGACCGCAGTGGACGCCGTGGACGACGCATGGGATCAATTCGCAGATTTCGCAGCGTACGATCAATTCACGCGCGAGTGGCTGAGCGCGTGTCGGCACGTGTTGAAAGATAGCGGCACACTATGGGTGATCGGCTCTTATCACAATATTTACCGCGTCGGCAGCATCCTACAAGACTTAGGCTATTGGATTCTCAACGACGTGGTATGGATAAAGACGAATCCGATGCCGAACTTCAAAGGCGTCCGCTTCACAAACGCGCACGAGACATTGCTCTGGTGCAAGAAGTCTAAAGCGCAAAAGCGCTACACTTTCAATTATCACGCCATGAAGATGGCGAACGATGAAAAGCAAATGCGCAGCGATTGGCACATTCCGCTCTGCACGGGCAGCGAGCGCCTGACGGCGGACGGCGCAAAACTGCACGCGACTCAGAAGCCTGAGGCGCTGCTCTATCGCGTCATCCTGTCCAGCTCAAAGCCTGGCGATGTGGTACTCGATCCGTTCTTCGGCACTGGCACCACAGGCGCGGTCGCCAAGCGGCTTGGGCGGCATTTCATCGGCATTGAGCGCGAAGCGGAGTATGTTCAGGCGGCGAAGGCGCGCATCGCGGCAGTTCCGGCGCCGCTGGTCGCCGATGACGCTGTTCTTGGCGCTTACCGCACGCGCCGTTCGGCGCCGCGCATCGCGTTCGCGGCGCTGCTGGAGAACGGCTTGCTGCTGCCAGGTCAGACGCTCTACTTCGATAAGCGGCGCGAGAAAAGCGCCGTCGTGCTGGCGGATGGTTCGCTGCGCACGCCTGACGGCGAGCAAGGCTCTATTCACAAGATCGGCGCGCGCGTTGGCAACACAGCTGCTTGCAACGGCTGGGAACATTGGTACTACGAGGATGAGCGCGGCGAGCTGCTCGCCATAGATACGCTGCGCGCAGCGATCCGCAAGCAACTGGAGACGGCGTGAGTCGGCGCTGAATTTCTTCAAGCGCATCGGCAGCTTTTCCTGAATCGCCGAGCGGCGCTTGCAGCGCGCGCGGCAGTGTGGTATACATGGAATCAGGCGCTATCAGTGCCTGCAGAAGAATTTAGTTTAGCAGGAAAAGGTGAGCAAGATGATTTCACGCAAGGTCTTTCGGTCAGTGGCGCTTTTGGCAGTCATCGCGCTGCTCTTGGGCGCTGTGGGCAGCGTCACGCGCGCGCAGACGGTGGAACTGCGCATCCTTTGGTATAACGACGGCAACGAAGGCGAGGTCTATCGCGCAGCCTTAGATAAATTTGAGGCGGCGAATCCAGGCATCAAGGTGACGCTGGATGTGGTCGGCTTCAGCGATCTGCACAACATCCTGCAGGCGAACATTGAGGCAGGCACGCCGCCGGATATGGGCAGCATCACGCAGCTGGGTCGCTTCCAGGGTCGCTATCTCGATCTGCGCCCGTTCCTCGCCGATCCAGAGGCATTTGAGGCGAACTATCCTGAGTCCTTCTTGAATTGGCTGCGCGTGCCGGGCGGCGAAGACAAGGGCATTTACGGCTTTCCGCGCTCAGTGGGCGTCAGCGGTCCGTACGTCAACGTGACGCTCTTCGAGCAGGCGGGCGTGCCATTGCCTGAAGGCGACAAGGTGACTTGGGCGGAGTGGATTGACTTGGCGACCAAAGTTGCCAAGGCGACCAACACGCCATACGCGGTCGCCATCGATCGCTCAGGGCATCGCACCTTCGGTCCGATGATGAGCTACGGCGCGCAAATTCTCGATCCTGCCACAGGGCGCTTCACAGTGGATTCAGAAGGCTTCCGCAAGTTCGCGATGGAGATGAAGCGCTGGCACGATGAGAAGCTGACGCCTGCTGAGGTGTGGATCGGCGGCGGCGGCGCCTATCGGGCGGCGAAAGAGTACTTCGTGAACGGCGAGCTGGTCTTCTACTACAGCGGCAGCTGGCAGATTTCCGCCTTCACGCGCGAGATCGGCGATGCCTTTGAGTGGCGCGCGGTGCCACAGCCGTGCGGCGAGACGGGCATCTGCGGCGGAATGCCGGGCGGCACGGCGCTGGTGGCGTTCGCCGGCACCAAGCATCCGCAAGAAGTGGCGAAGGTGATGGAGTATCTCGCCAGCACTGAGGTGAACACTGAGACTTCCGCCAATTCGCTGTTCCTGACGGGCAACCTGAAGGCGATTGAGCAGGGCGTGCCGTATCCTGCCAGCAAAGAGCAGTTCGATGTGTTCTTGGGCAACATTCCCAAGCTGCCTGAGCAAGGCTGGCGGCTGCAAGGGCATCCGTTCATTGATATCATCAACGTGGAAACGCGCGATCAGCTGGGACGCTACTTCGCGGGCGAGATTGACCTAGACGAGGCGATTCGGCGTCTGCAGGCGAAGGTGGACGAAGCCTGCGATAAAGAGCCGAATAAATGCTTGCCTTGGAAGTGAGCTGAGCGCTCAGCATGAGCAGCACAGGCGGGAAAATTTCCCGCCTGTGTGTTTTCATGCGCGCAAAGCGCTAACGGCGCAGGTTGTAGAAGGCGTCCATGCCTGCGTAGCGCGCGGCGCTGCCGAGGTCTTCTTCGATGCGCAGGAGCTGATTGTACTTGGCGACGCGATCCGAGCGGGCAGGCGCGCCTGTCTTGATCTGACCGGCATTGATGCCGACGACGAGATCGGCGATGGTGTTATCTTCGCTCTCGCCGCTGCGATGGCTGACAACAACTGTCCAGCCGGCGCGCATACTCAGCTGAGCGGCGGCCATGGCTTCGGTCAGCGTGCCGATCTGATTGACCTTGCACAGCAGGCTGTTGGCGGCGCGCTCGCGAATGGCGCGCGCGACGCGCTCAGTGTTGGTGACGAGGAAGTCATCGCCAACAAGCTGGACGCGCTCGCCGTGCGCAGCGCACAACTTCTGCCAGCCTTGCCAGTCGTCTTCTGCCAAGCCGTCTTCCAGCGAGATGATCGGATACTTGTTCAGCCAATCGCTCCAGAAGGCGATCATCTCGTCTGTATCGAGAGTCTTGCCTTCCAGCTTCAGGTGATACTTGCCATCGGCATAGATTTCCGAGACGGCAGGGTCAAGCGCGATCATGATCTGCTCGCCAGGGCGGTAGCCTGCGCGCTCAATCGCGGTCAAGATGAATTCGATGGCTTGAGCGTTGTATTGCAGGTCGCTTGGCGCAAAGCCGCCTTCATCGCCAACGGTGGTGCTTTTGCCGGCGTCGTGCAGCACTTTCTTCAGGCTGTGATAAATTTCCACGCCCCAGCGCAGCGCCTCTGAGAAAGTTGGCGCGCCGACGGGCATGATCATGAATTCTTGGAAATCTGTGCTGTTGGTGGCGTGCTTGCCGCCGTTCATGATGTTCATCATCGGGACGGGCAGCACGTGCGCGTGCGCGCCGCCAAGATAGCGGTAGAGCGGCATGCCTGCGCTCTGAGCGGCCGCTTTGGCGACGGCGAGCGAGACTGCCAAGATGGCGTTCGCGCCGAGCCGACTTTTGTTGGGCGTGCCGTCTAATTCGATCAACAGCTGATCGATGGCGACTTGATCGAAGGCTTCTTCGCCGTATAGCTCTTCGCTGATGGTCTCGTTGACGGAGTCGACGGCTTTGAGGACGCCTTTGCCGTTGTAGCGGTCTTTATCGCCGTCGCGCAGCTCAACGGCTTCGTGCTGACCAGTGCTGGCGCCGCTCGGCACAATGACGCTGCCGAAGGCGCCGTCTTCCAGCTCAACTTCCACTTCAATGGTCGGGTTGCCGCGCGAGTCAAGCACTTCGCGGGCGTGAATGGCTGTGATAACAGGCATCTGCTGAGAACTCCTTGTATGGTTCTGCCGATACAGCACAACTTTACCGCGCTCAGCGCGTTTTGGCACGCGGCGCGCCTTGCCATTCGCCGCTTTCTCGGCTAAGATTGAACCTGAGGTCGCTCCCGTAGCTCAGGGGATAGAGCGCAAGTCTTCGGAACTTGGCGTCGGGGGTTCGAATCCCTCCGGGAGCACAGCTTGCATACAACGCGATGATGGCGCGCGACTCCTGAATTGGCGCAGCGTATGCGCCGATTGTCACGGCGGCGGCAATCGGTATTTTGCGTTCAGCAGCCTGCCGCGCAGGATAATTTACGCTGTACATCCGCGTGGCGCGGCGTGCTATAATACGCGGCACTCACAGAAAGGAGCGCGGCGTGCCAGAGCGCAGGGTGGTGCGACCGCCGCGCAATGAGTCCTTATGACGACCAAACCGCGCAGAGTGCCCGGCACGAAATACGTACTTTCTGAGGCAAGTTTTAAGGCGGCGCCCGGTCAGTATGGCGAGATCAAGCTCTATGCAGGCTCTCACTATCGCTATCTTGGGCAGGAGATCGCTGAATATCTGAGGATTCAACTCAGCCCTTGCGAAGTGCAGCGCTTCTCTAACGAGAACATCTTCGTCAGGCTGCGCAGCTCAGTGCGCGGACAAGATGTCTATTTGGTGCAAGGCATGTGTTCGCCTGTCAACGATAACATCATGGAGATGCTGATCACGATTGACGCGCTCAAGCGCGATTCGGCAGGGCGCATCACAGCCGTCATTCCGTATTACAGCTACGGACGCAGCGATAAGAAGGATCAGCCGCGCGTGCCGATCACAGCGCGCCTACTCGCCGATATGATCCAAGTGGCAGGCGCCGATCGCTACATCACTATTGACCTGCACGCGCCGCAAATTCAAGGCTTCTTCAGCATTCCCGGCGACGCCTTGACCGCTTTCCACCTGATCAGCGATTATTTCCTCGAAAAGGCGCTCAGCAACGCCTCAGTGGTCAGCACTGATCTCGGCTTTGCCAAAAAAGGACGGAATTACGCGCAAAAGCTGGATATGCCGCTGGCAGTGGTGGAAAAGCGGCGCATCGGCAATCAGGATAAGACCGAGGTGATGAGCTTGATTGGCGCTGTGGAAGGCATGGACGTGATCATCATTGACGATGAGTGCGATACAGCCGGCAGCATCGCCAACGCCGTGAACGTGGTGCTGGATAACGGCGCACGCGATGTGTACGTCGCCTTCACACACGCCATTTTGAGCGGCGCGGCTGTAGAGCGCTTAGCGCGCCTGCCTATCAAAGAGATTGTGACCACGAATACGCTGCCCATTCCGCCCGAAAAACAGCTGCCCAACATGACCGTGCTGAGCGTGGCGCCACTGCTGGGCGAGGTGATCAAGCGCGCGCATGAAGGGCGCAGCGTGGGCGAACTCTTCGATGAATAGAAGGCTTGACATATGGAAATCGCACTTCTGATCGGTCTGCCGTTCGCGCTCGCCGCTGCTGCACTGCCGCTGAGCAGCCGTCTGAGCGCGCCTGCGCTAGGCACATTAATGGCGGTCGCGATGGCGACGCTGTTCGTCGCGTTCGTTGGCTATGTGCCGATCATCAGAGCGGGCGCTGTGCAAACGGTCATTGAATGGGTGCCGAGCTTAGGGCTGAACCTGAGTTTCTACGTAGACGGTCTAGCGCTTCTGTTCGCGCTGATCGTGAGCGGCGTGGGCGCGCTGGTGATGCTCTACGCAGGCGCTTACTTCGATGACGCAGCGCAAGCGGGTCGTTTTTTAGGGCTGATGATGGCGTTCAGCGGCGCGATGCTCGGCGTGGTTTTGGCGGGCAATCTGCTGGCGCTATTCATCGCTTGGGAATTGACGTCGCTCATCTCATTCCTGCTGATCGGCTTCAAAGGCAAGGAGCGCAGCGCGCGGATCGGCGCGATGATGGCGCTGGTGGTGACAGGCGGCGGCGGCTTGGCGCTTCTGCTCGGCTTGATGCTGCTGGGCGCGGCGGCAGGCAGCTATGAGATCGGCGACATCTTGAACAACGGCGCGCTGGTGCGCCAGAACAGCGCCTTGCTCGCCATTTTGCTGCTGCTGATGCTGGGCGCGTTCACTAAGAGCGCGCAGTTTCCGTTCCACTTCTGGCTGCCGAACGCCATGTCCGCGCCGACGCCTGCCAGCGCGTTCTTGCATTCCGCCACGATGGTGAAGGCAGGCATCTACCTGCTGCTGCGCGTCTATCCTATCTTGGGCGACCATGAATTGTGGACGGGCAGCTTGCTGACGGTCGGCATCCTGACCATGGTCATTGGCGCGTTCTGGGCAATTCGGCAGCGCGATTTGAAAGCCTGCCTAGCTTTCTCGACGGTCAGTTGGCTTGGCGCGCTGGTGGCGCTGATCGGTCTGCCGAATGGCTACGGCTTGATGGCGGCGCTGGTCGGTATCTTGGCGCACGCGCTGTACAAAGGCGCGCTGTTCTTGATCGTCGGCGCGGTCGATCACAGCGTCGGCACGCGCAACTTGGACGAATTGAGCGGCTTGCAGGCGAAGATGCGCGGCTTCGCCATAGCGACAGGCATCGCGGCGCTCTCGATGGCAGGTGTGCCGCCGCTCTTCGGCTTTGTGGCGAAAGAAGTGCTGCTGAAGGCGCTGGAGAAAAGTCCTGCGGCGGATGTGCTGCTCGGCGTCGTCACGTTCGCTGCGGCACTGACGGTGAGCATGGCGCTGATCTTGTTCTGGGACGTTTTCATGGGCAAGTATCGCGTTCGAGTTGGCGATCAGCACGGCGCGCAGAGCGCTGAGGCACACTATCACAAGCCGCCTTTGCCGATGTTGTTAGCGCCTTCCATCCTAGCGGCAGGCTCGCTGCTGCTCGGCTTTTTGACCGATCCAATCGTCAAGCCGTTGATCGAAACGGCGCTCGGCACGTCCATCAAGCTCTATCTACTGCCGAGCGAGCTGGATCGCGCATTTCAACTGAGCTTGCTGGCGCTTGGCGTCGGCTTCGCGATCTTCCTAGCGCGGCGCTACTGGCTGCGCCTGCGGCTGCCTGCGCTGCCGAGCGGACCGCAGGTCTATCGCGCTGCGCTGGGCAGTCTGGATGCGTTCGGCGATCTGCTGCTGAGGACGCAAAACGGCAAGATTCGCTTCTATTTGATGGTGATCTTGATCGCGTTAGCAGCCTTCGTATTCGCGTCGGGCGTTCTGAGCGTGCGCGACTGGGCGCGTCCTGAGATCGTGTTAAGGGACGCCGCGGATGTGCTGCGCGTTGTCCTGCTCGCGATCGCGCTCGTGGCGACCTTCGCCAGCATTCTTTTCAAGCGGCATATCATCGCGGCGCTCGCGCTAGGCGTGGCAGGCTATAGCATCGGCGGCTTGTTCCTGCTAGAGCCTGCGCCTGACGTGGCGCTCGTCCAATTTCTGGTCGAGACGCTCTCGACTGTGCTGATCATCTTGATTCTCGCCAAGACCAGCACGCAAGAGCGTGAGAAGGTGATTCAGCGCGCTGAGCGCAGTTTGCGGCATCCTAAAGTTTGGCGCGATATCATCATCGCAAGCGCGATCGGCGGCATTGTGACCTTCTTCGCAGTGGCTGCCGTCGTCAATCGTCCGTCGCGGCAGAGCATCGCGGCGTGGCATATCGAGAACGCGCTGCCGTTGACAGGCATCAACGACGTGGCGGCGGCGATCATCACGGACTTCCGCGGCATGGATACGATGATCGAGATCACGGTCTTCAGCATGGCGTCTATGGCTGTTTACACCTTGCTGACTCGTCCGCCATCGGGCAAGATGTGGCGCCGTCTGCGCCATGACGACGCGCTGGAAGCAGTGGAGACCGAGCCTGAGCAGCAGGCGAACGTCACGCCGCGCATTTCCACGCCATTGACGCGCTTCGGCGCGCTGTTGGTGCTGCCGTTCTCAGCGCTGATCGCAGTCGAGCAGATTCTGTACGCTAGCTCAGTGCCTGGCGATGGCTTCACGGCAGGCGTGACGCTTGGTCTGGGCGTGGCGCTTTGGTACGTTGTGTTCGGCTATCACGAGACCAAGCGACGCTTGCCGTGGCTGCGTCCGCGTCTGTTCATCAGCGCAGGCTTGGCGCTCGCTTTCACCAACGCGGCGCTGCCGCTCTTGTTCGGGCGCGAGTTCGGCGCGATCACGCTCTTGAAAGACCTTCAATTGCCGGCAGGCTTGAAGTTCTCTTCGACCACGCTCTTCGAGATCGGCATTTGCGTGTCAGTTCTGGGCGGCATTTGCGCGATCATGGAAGCGATCGCCTCGCCAAAGGAAGTGGAAGCGGAAGAGAAGCGAAAGACGCAGCAGATGAAAATACCGAAAGAGGTGGAGAACGTATGAGCATCCTTTTCGCCATTGCGACAGGCGTCATGTTCGGCTTAGGCGTCTACCAGCTTTTGCGGCGCGATCTGATCAAGGCGGCGTTCGGCTTCTACATCCTGTTCACCGCGATCAATTTATTCTTATTGGCGGCGGGCGTCTTTGAAGGCACGGCGCCTGCCTACGTGGATGAGCAGAATCGCGTGATCGGCGCGCGCGCGAGCGATCCATTGGTTCAGGCGCTGATCTTGACCGCGATTGTGATCAGCTTCGGCACGTACACGCTGTTGCTGAGCTTCATCGTGTTGGCGTCAAGACGCTTCAAGACGGTCGACTCGGACGAGATTGACGATCTGATCAGGTGAGCTGCCTATGAACAATCCACTTTTCATCGGCACAATCTTCGTGCCGCTTTTGTGCGCTGCTTTCGGCTTGCTGATCGGACGCTATCGCACGCTGCAGCATCTGTTGATCTTCGCAGGCGGCGTGGTGGCTTGGCTGTGCAGTCTGGCGCTTTTGGCAGCAAACTTTGAGTCGGGCGTGCAGGTCTATCGCTTGGGCGGCTGGCAGCCGCCGTATGGCATTGTCTTGGTCGCCGATAAACTCTCAGCCGTCTTTGCGGCAATGGCGACCACTGTGGTGGCGGCGGGCTTGCTATACGCGCTGGGCTGCAAGGATAAATGCGTCACTTATCCTGCGTTCATGCCGCTCTTCGCCACGATGGGCGTCGGCTTGAATGGCGCGCTCTACACAGGCGATATCTTCACGCTGTTCGTCTTCATCGAGCTGATGGTCATCTCATCGGTCTCGCTGGTGGCGATCTCGGATAATCGCCTTGGCTTGGAAGCGGCGATCAAGTATCTGTTCATCAGCGCGATGGGCTCGCTCTTCCTGCTGATCGCCATCGGCAGCATCTACATCACTTTCGGCACGCTGACCATCGCGGATATCGCTCAAAAGTTGGCGACAGGCGAGCGTCCTCTGCTGGCGCAGGCGGCAGCAGTCATGCTGATGTGCGCATTCCTGCTCAAGAGCGCCGTCTTTCCGTTTCACTTCTGGCAGCCTGACTTTCACACCACTGCGCCGACGCCTGTTCACGCTGTACTATCGTCTGTGGTGGTGAAAGTTGGCGTGTACGGGCTGATCCGCATGATCACGACCTTATTCATCGCAGAGGCAGCCGTCATTCAGAACCTGCTAGTGGTGTTAGGCGTGATCGGAATCTTCTTCGGCAGTCTGGGCGCGCTGCGCACGTACGATGCCAAGCGCATGTTGGCGTACTCAACCTTCGGGCAGATCGGCTTCATCTTGGTGGCGATCGGCTGGGGAACGCCTTTGGCGCTGGTCGGCGCGCTGGTCTACGCTGTGAACCACTCGTTCATCAAATCGGCGCTGCTGATGCTGACGGGCGTGGTCAGCAGCCGAACCTACGGCAAGACTGCCACCAAACGCGAGATGGGCGGCGTGGGCAAGGGCATGGTGCTGACCAGCATCCTGTATCTGCTGGGCGGCATGGCGTTAGCGGGCATTCCGCCGCTGAACGGCTTCATCAGCAAAGCGGCGCTGGTGCAAGGCGGCATTGAAGCACAAGGCGGCTTGGCGCTTGTGTTAGCGGTCGCGGCAGGCTTGATCACGCTGCAATATATGATCGGCACGTGGTCGCTGCTCTTTCAGCAGCCGCCGGATGAAGGCGTGAAGGCGAAGCCGAGCGGCGACGCGCAATACGCGCCTTTGTTCTTGATCGGCTTGTGCGTGTTCTTCGGACTGTACGCCGCGCCGCTGATCGAAGTGGCGACGAGCACAGTCAGCGACTTGGGCGATCCGTCGCTTTACATCCGCGCAGTGTTTGGAGGTTGAGCGATGGGACGTGCGACGTATGTGTTGGCTGTCTCGGTCTTACTGAGCGTCGTCTGGATCGGTGTGACGGCGCGCGTGAATGTAGAGAGTTTCTTGGTCGGCTTTGCGGTGAGCGCGCTGGTCGTCTCGCTGATCGGGACGCGCAGACAGGCGACTGCGCAGCTGAGCCGCTTGCCGCGCCAATTGTTCAACCTGATCGTCTATACGATCCTATCGTTCATTGAGATCACGCGCTCCAGCTTCGATGTGGCGCGGCGCGTCCTCGATCCGAAGCTGCCGCTGAAGCCGGGCATTGTCGCTGTGCCGACGCAAGACGAGGCGCAAGATGAGATCATCGCGGCGCTCAGCGCACACGCGATCACTATCACGCCAGGACAGCTTGCAGTGGAATTTGACGGCGCAAAAACAATGTACATCCACTGTCTGGATATTGAGAGCGCTGCGACGGCTGATCAAGAGCAGGCAGCGCGCCTTGAGCGCTTGCGCGCGATCTTAGGAAAGGCTTGAACATGAGCGACTTGGCGAACATCGGCGTGCAGATCGCGCTGATCGTACTGATCGTCCTGCTGGTGCCGTGCGTGTGGCGCATGTTGCGCGCGCAACATGCCGCTGAGCGCCTGCAGGCAATTGATCTTTTCACCACGTTGTTGATCGGCATCATCGTGGTTTTGGCGTTGGTGGAAGGCATCGCCTTCATCGTGGATATCGGCATTGCGCTGGCAGCGTTCAGCTTCATCGGCACGCTCGCCATCGCGCGCTATCTGAGCGATGGGAGATTGTTCTGATGCTACTGCGCGAGCTGCTCGGTTTGGCGGCGCTCTTCTTCGGCGTGGCGTTCTCGGTCATCGGCGTGATCGGCATGTTGCGCTTGCCAGATGTCTACACGCGCCTGCACGCTTCAGGCAAGGTCTCAACGCTCGGTTTGTGGGGAATTTTGCTAGGCGCGGCGTTGCTCTTGGAAGGCGTGTTTCCGCGCGCGCTCGCCCTAGCCGTTTTTTTGGTCTTGGTGCAGCCAATTGCCTCGCACGCGATTGCGGCGGCAGCGCGGCGCAGCGGCGTGCCAATGGCGCTCAACTTCCGCGATGACATGCCGCCTATCGAGACGCTGAGCGCTGAGACAGAGCAGCCATGAGCGACGCGCAGCCTGAGACGCATGAATTGCTGCACAGCGGCTATGTGGCTGTGGTCGGCAAGCCGAACGTTGGCAAATCCACGCTGATGAACCGCATTCTCGGCGAGAAGATCGCTATTGTCAGCCCAAAGCCGCAGACCACGCGCTTGCGCCAGCTCGGCATTTACAGCGCGCCGGATGTCCAAGCCATTTTTGTGGATACGCCCGGCATTCATCAGCCGCGCCACAAGTTGGGCAAATTCATGGTGGAAGTGGCGCGCGCCGCGCTGAACGACGCGGATGTCATCCTGTTTGTGTGCGCGCTGACCACGCTGCCCGACGATGATGACGCGCGCGCTGCCGCCATGATTCGCGAGGCGATCAACGTGCCTGTGATCTTGGCGCTCAACAAGCTCGATCTGCTGGCGCCTGAGCAGGTCATTCCGCACATCGAAGCCTATCGCGCGCTGATGCCTGAGGCGGACTGGGAAAGCCTGAGCGCCGCCAACGGCGACGGCGTGCCTGCGCTGCTGCGCCGCGTGATCGCAAAATTGCCGCCCGGACCGCAGTACTATCCTGAAGATCAGATCAGCACGAGCGCCCTGCGCGACATCGCCGCTGAGATCGTGCGCGAGAAAGTCCTGCTGAACCTTGAGCAAGAAGTGCCGCACGCTGTCGCGGTGGAAGTGGAAGAATTCGCCGAGCGCAGCCCGACTCTGACCTACATCCGCGTGGTAATCTATGTAGAGCGCGACTCGCAAAAAGGCATTTTGATCGGACGCGGCGGCGCGATGCTCAAGAAGATCGGTTCAGAGGCGCGCGCTGAGCTCGAGCAGTTGCTCGGCACGCAGGTCTACCTTGAGCCTTGGGTGAAAGTGCTGAAGAACTGGCGGCAAAATGAGACCATGCTGGCGCGCCTAGGCTATAGGTTGCGTCCATCTTGAGATGAGCGCGCCGTTCTATCTGGCTTTTCCGCTCGATTGTGCGCCGCGCCTGACCGATCCGTTCGACGCGCCGCGTCCGTATGCCAATGGCAAGCACGAAGGCGTGGATTTCGCCGCGTCGCTGCCCGATGGCACGCCTGCTGCCGTCTTGGCGGCGCAGCGCGGCGTTGTGGCGCGAGTCGGCTTTCAGCGCGACGGCTACGGACTTTTCATCCGAATCGTGCATGAGTGGCAGGACGGACACATCTTCGTGACGTGGTACGGGCACTTGAGCCGAGTCTGTGTGCAGGAAGGTCAAAGTGTGGCGCTTGGCGCGCCGATCGGCGTGGCAGGCAGCAGCGGCTTCTCGTCAGGCGTACATCTGCACCTGACCTTACAGCACATCGGTCACGGCTTGAGCGGCTACAGCGTGCGCGACGTGGTCGATCCGCTGCCCTACCTGCGCCTGCCGTGAGCAGGCGGCGTCCTGCGCGCAAGACGCCGCCGAACGGCTCACTGCGCCAACATCTTGCGCAGCACAGACGGCAGAATGCCGCCGTTGCGGTAGTTATCGATCTCCACTTGCGAATCGAGGCGCGCGATGGCGCTGAAAGCGAAGCTCTCGCCGCTCGGGCGCTGCACGCGCACAGTGACCTCAGCGCGCGGCGTGATGCCGTCGTGAACGCCTTCGATGTGGTAGATTTCCTCGCCCGTCAAGCCATAGCTGGCGGCGCTCTCGCCTGCCTTGAATTGCAGCGGCAGCACGCCCATGCCGACCAAGTTGCCGCGATGGATGCGCTCGAAGCTCTCCGCCAGCACAGCGCGCACGCCTAAGAGCGCCGTACCTTTCGCCGCCCAGTCGCGGCTGCTGCCCGTGCCGTATTCCTTGCCGGCGATCACGATCAGCGGCGTGCCGTCCTGTTTGTAGCGCATGGCAGCATCGTAGACTGTCATTTGCTCGCCTGTAGGAAGATAGCGCGTATAGCCGCCTTCCACGCCGTTCAGCATCAAGTTCTTGATGCGGATGTTGGCGAAGGTGCCGCGCACCATCACGCGATCGTTGCCACGCCGCGTGCCGTACTGATTGAAGTCTTCCTTGCGCACGCCGCGCGCGATCAGATATTGCCCGGCAGGGCTATTGACGGCGATATCGCCTGCCGGCGAGATGTGATCGGTCGTGATCGAATCGCCCAGCAGCAGCAGCACGCGCGCATTCCGAATGTCGCTGAGCGGCGGCACGTCAATCGTAAAGTACTCAAAGTACGGCGGACGCTGAATATAGGTCGAGTCTTCTGACCATGCGTAGAGTAAGTCGCCTTTGGTCGGAATGGCGTTCCAATCTTCATTCGCCGTCTCAATGCCGTTGTACAGCCGCTGGTAGACCTCAGGCTTGGTGGCGACGCGCAGGTAAGCGTCCAGCTCAGCCTGTGTGTACCAGATATCGCGCAGGTAGACAGGCTTGCCTTCTTTATCGTAGCCGAGCGGCTCATGCTCAAGGTCAATATCCACTGTGCCTGCCAAAGCGTAGGCGACCACCAAGGGCGGCGAGGCGAGGTAATTCGCCTTGACCAGCGGATTGATGCGTCCTTCGAAGTTGCGGTTGCCGCTCAGGACTGCCGCTGCCACAAGGTTATGCTCAGCGACCGCTTGCGCCACTTTCTCAGGCAGCGGACCTGAGTTGCCAATGCAGGTTGTGCAGCCGTAGCCGACCACGTGGAAGCCGAGCTGCTCAAGGTAGTCCAGCAAGCCCGTCTCGCTCAGATATTCGGTCACCACGCGCGAGCCGGGCGCAAGGCTGGTCTTGACGAACGGCTTGACCTGCAAGCCGCGCTCGACCGCCTTTTTGGCGAGCAAGCCTGCGCCGAGCATGACCGACGGATTGCTTGTGTTGGTGCAGCTGGTGATCGAGGCGATCACGACCGCGCCGTGCGTCAGCTCAACGGTCTGACCGTTTTGCAAGGTGACGCGCTTGGCGCGCTCTTCATCGCTGAGCGCATAGCCGCGCGCGCTGAGCGGCGCGCTGAGCGCATCTTCGAAAGAGCGCTTCAGATCGCCGAGTCGGACGCGATCTTGCGGACGCTTCGGACCGGCGAGGCTCGGCTCAACGCTGCCCAAGTCCAGCTCGATCACGTCTGTGAAGAGCGGCGCAGGCGTCTCATCCGTGCGGAACAGCCCTTGCTCCTTGCAGTAGCGCTCCACCAGCTGCACCAGCGCTTCCGAGCGACCTGTGCGCCGCAGATAATCGAGCGTGACGTGGTCTACAGGGAAGAAGCTCATGGTCGCGCCATAATCGGGCGCCATGTTGGCGATAGTGGCGCGGTCAGGCAGGGACATTTGGCTCAAGCCTTCGCCGAAGAACTCGACGAACTTATCCACTACGCCTTTCTTACGCAAGATTTGCGTGATGACCAGCACCAGATCAGTGGCAGTTGTGCCTTCAGGCAGCCTGCCCGTCAATTTGAAGCCGATCACTTCCGGCAGCAGCATGTAATACGGCTGACCGAGCATGACCGCCTCTGCCTCAATGCCGCCCACGCCCCAGCCGACCACGCCCAAGCCGTTGATCATGGTGCTGTGCGAATCAGTGCCGACCAAGCTATCGGGAAAGGCGACCGTCTCGCCGTTCTCGATCTGCTGCTGCACGCCTTTCGCTAAGTACTCAAGGTTCACCTGATGGACAATGCCCGAGCGCGGCGGCACCACGCGGTAATTCTGGAAGGCGCTCTGCGCCCAGCGCAGGAACTCGTAGCGCTCGTAGTTGCGCTCGAACTCCAGCTTGCTATTCACCATCAGCGCGTCGCGGCTGCCGAAGGCGTCAATTTGAATCGAATGATCGATCACCAGATCGGTCGGCACGAGCGGATTGACCTTGCGCGGATCCTTGCCCAGCCGTTGCATGGCGTCGCGCATGGCAGCGAGGTCCACCATGCACGGCACGCCCGTGTAATCTTGCATCAGGACGCGCGCCGGCATGAACGGCACCTCGCGCGCGGCAGGCGCGGCGGCGTTGTAGGTTGCCCATGCCAGCACGTCGTCCTCAGTGACGTTGTAGCCGTCTAACGAACGCAGAGCGCTCTCCAGCAGCACTTTGATCGAGAACGGCAAGCGCGAGACAGGCGCAATGCCCAGTTCCTCAAGCCGATTCAGGCGGTAGAGATAAGCCGTGCCGCTGCCTGTCTCAAAGGCGGCACGTGCGCCGAACTTATCGTACTTCTGGCTCATATAAGCATCCTGTTCCTGTGCGCGTGGCGCACAGCTGACGATACACTACTCGAAAAAACGTGAGATACTCTCAATTGTACGCATAAGCGCGTCATTTTTCTAGGAGCGCTTCGCTCGGCTAGGCAGATCAGCGCGCTTGTGCATATGATCTTGAGCAGACATGAGCATCAGGAGAAAACTTCCGTGAGTGCATCTTCTAAAACTGACCGAGCGGCTGAGCGCGGCGAGCCAAGCGCAGGACGGCGCATTCTGTATTTCGTGATCTTCGGCGCGGTCGTGATCGGCATTGTGGTGGCGGCGGCTGCGCTGCTGCTCGGCGATCTGTTCGGACGCTGGAATAGCAGTCCGCTGCGCGAGCCGAAGGCATTGGCGTCAGGCGTCAGCATCGCGCCATTTCTCAGCCTGAACGACAATCGCATCTTTCCGTACGGCATCGCCTATGGCAATGGCGAGTTCTACGTCAGCCTGTTCGGCGGCAACGCCGTGCGCAAAGTGACCGCCGATGGCGCCATGCGCTTCGTAGCGCAGCTAGATGCGCCTGCCGCGCTCGCTTTCAGCGGCAACACGCTCTACGTGCTGGACTACAATCAGGTCGGCGCGTATGGCTCAGGCGCGCTGAAGGCGATCGCCGCCGATGGCACGCTGCGCAACGTCAGCGATTCGCCCGCCGCGCGCGGTCTGCCGCTCTTCGCGGGCTTGACGGCGGATAAGCAAGGCAACCTGTATCTCTCACATCCTGAGAACGGCACAGTGTGGCGCATCGCGCCCGATGGCGCGGCGACGCTCTTCTGGACTGCGCCGCAGGTCGCCAACGCGCGCCCAAGCCTGACAGGACTCGCCTACGACCGCTGGGACGACTCGATCATCGTGGCGGACTCAGGCACGGGCAGCCTTTACAAGCTGATCACAACTGCCTCAGGCGTTGAGAGTCAGCTGCTCTACCGTCAGCAAGGCTTCGATCCGCGCGCTTTGGCAGTTGACCTGGCGAGCCGCGTCCTGATCGCGGCATGGCAAGGCGATAACGGCGCGCTCTACCGCTTGGACGCGACGGACGGTCTGGTGGCTTTGGCGGAAGGCTTTCGGCAGCCGACGAGCGTGATCGTGGTTGAGAACACGGCGTACGTGGTCAGCTCAGGCACTTTCGGCTTGATCGGCGGCGTGGAGGTCAAGCCGCCTTTCCGCGTGGATGCAGTCCAGCTGCCGAACTGAGCAAAAGTTCAAGGGCTTGCGCATGACAAGCCCTTGAACGCCAGACAAGCGAGATATAGGAAGCAATTGGCGCCGTTTCAGTCGTCTTTAGCGCTGCGCCCTGCTTCTTTCAGCGCGGCGTGCGCTGCCGCCAGACGTGCCACTGGCACGCGGAACGGCGAGCAGCTGACATAATCCAAGCCCGCCTTGTGGCAGAAGGCGATGCTGGCAGGATCGCCGCCGTGTTCGCCGCAAATGCCGACCTCGAGATCAGGACGCGCCTTGCGTCCGCGTTCCACTGCTAGCTCGATCAGGAAGCCGACGCCTTCTTCATCCAACTGTTGGAACGGATTGCGCGGCAACAGACCACGTTCCACGTAATCGAGCAGGAACTTGCCTTCAGCGTCGTCGCGGCTGATGCCGAAGGTCGTCTGAGTCAGGTCGTTCGTGCCGAAGCTGAAGAACTCTGAGAATTCCGCCATCTTGTGCGCCGTGATCGCGGCGCGCGGCAGCTCGATCATCGTGCCGATCTTGTAGCTGACGGCGCAGTCCATCGCTTTCATCACTTCGGCGCCAACGCGCTCGATCAGCTGGCGCAGCTCGCGCACTTCCTCAGCCGTGCTGGTCACGGCGATCATGATCTCAGGATGCACGTCGTAGCCTTCTTTGGTCAGTTGGCAGGCAGCGCGGAAGAGCGCGCGCACTTGCATCTCGCTGAAGGCAGGGCGCGTGATGCCAAGGCGGCAGCCGCGCAAGCCGATCATCGGATTGAACTCGCGCAAGGCTTCGACGGCGCTCATCAGCGCTTCCACGCGCTCCAGCTCCTTCGGACGGTCGCCCATCAGGCGCAAGCCTGCGGCGCGCAACGCCAATTGCTCGTGATCGGGCAGGAACTCGTGCAGCGGCGGATCGAGCAGACGGATGATGACGGGCAAGCCGTCCATCGCCTTCAAAATGCCGTAGAAATCGTCGTACTGGAAGACTTCCAGCTTATCCAGCTCGGCGCGCTCTTCGGGCGAGTTCGGCTTGGCGAGGATCGCCGCCTGCATGATCGGCAGCCGCTCTTCTTGGAAGAACATATGCTCAGTGCGGCACAAACCGATGCCGCGCGCGCCGTAATCGCGCGCACGGCGCGCATCTTGCGGATAGTCGGCGTTGGCGTAGATGTTCAGACGGCGGAATTGATCTGCCCACGTCAAAAGCGTCTGCAGGTGAGTCTCGCGCATGAAGTCAGGCACTTCGCGCTTCAGTTCGCCGACGAAGACTTCGCCCGTCGTGCCGTCAATCGAGATCACGTCGCCTTCATGCACCACAACATCGCCAACGCGCATCAGCCGCGCGCGCAGGTCAATTTCCAGCGCCTCAGCGCCGCACACGCACGGCACACCGAACTGACGCGCCACCACAGCCGCGTGGCTGGTTGCGCCGCCGCGCGAGGTGAGGATGCCTTTGCTCGCCAACATGCCGTGTACGTCGTCAGGCTTGGTCTCTGGGCGCACCATGATGACCGACTTCTTCGCCTTTCCCCACTTTTCCGCCAAGTCCGCGTCAAAGGCGACCACGCCAACTGCCGCGCCCGGCGAGGCGTTCACGCCTGTGGCGATGCGCTTGCCGCTGCGTTTGGCGTCGCGCTTGGCATCAGGATCGAATTGCGGATGCAACAGCTGCGAAACTTGATCCGGCGAGACGCGCAAAACTGCCTCTTCGCGCTTGATCAAGCCTTCCTCTGCCATCTCCACTGCGATGCGCACCGCCGCGCGTGCCGTGCGCTTGCCGTCGCGCGTCTGCAGCATGTAGAGCGTGCCGCGCTCGATGGTGAATTCCACGTCTTGCATGTCGCGGTAGTGCCGCTCCAGCTTCTCAGCAACCTCGACGAATTGTTTGTAGACGGCAGGACTATCCTTCTCCAGCTCGCTGATCGGCTTCGGCGTGCGGATGCCTGCTACCACGTCTTCGCCTTGCGCGTTCATCAAGTAATCGCCGAAGAGCTTGCGCTCGCCTGTGCTTGGATTGCGCGTGAAGGCGACGCCTGTGCCGCTATCGCTGCCCATATTGCCGAAGACCATCATCTGCACGTTGACCGCTGTGCCGAGATTGTGCGGAATATTGGCAGCGTTGCGATAGTCCACGGCGCGCTTGCCGTTCCAGCTCTTGAAGACCGCTTCAATCGCCTTGCTCAGCTGTGCGTACGGATCGGTCGGGAAATCTTCGCCGACGTGCTTGCGGTAGATCAGCTTGAATTCAGCCGTCACGCGCTGCCAATCTTCAGCGGTCAGCTCGGTATCGCTGCTGACGCCGCGCCGCTTCTTAGTCTCGGTCAGAAAGTCCTCAAATGCCTCGTCCTCAATGCCCATTACCACGCTGCCAAACATCTGGACAAAACGGCGGTAAGCATCGTAGACGAAACGCGGATCGCCCGTGAGCGCGATCATGCCGTCAGCGACCCCATCGTTAATGCCCAGATTCAGCACGGTGTCCATCATGCCTGGCATGGAGAACTTGGCGCCTGAGCGCACTGAGAAGAGCAGTGGATTCTGTGGATCGCCAAATTGCTTGCCCGTCTTCGCTTCAACGGCGCGCACAGCGTTCAGCACTTGCTCCCACATGCCTTCAGGGAAGGTCTGATTCGCCGCTAGATAGGCGTTGCAGGCGCGCGTGGTGATGGTGAAGCCAGGCGGCACCGGCAGCCCGATGCGCGTCATCTCAGCCAGATTAGCGCCTTTGCCGCCCAGCAGCGCACGCACGTCGTCCCATGTGCTGCCTGCCGCAGCCTGCGCCGCGTCCAGCTCGCTGAACAGATAGACCCACTGCGTGCCGCGCTGTCCCGCGCCATCCTGACCTGTCTTCTCTTTAGCAGAGACAGCAGTTGTCGCTTTTGCCATAACTCAAGACTCCTAAACTATGTGCGTGCTAAACTTTTGGTTGTGCGACCTGTGTATCATACGCTGCATTTTGCCACGCGCCGCGCCTGCAGCCTACTGACACAAGGCGCATTTCGATTATACGTTAATCACCTCTTTTTGTGAGGAATGTCACATTGCCGCCCTAATTGGCGTCCAACCAAATTTGTGATAAAATTCACATAGGCTAAGGTTATGGGACGGAGTGAACAGTGACAACAGATACTTCTGGTGCGGCAGCCCGACCGCACGTTGTGATCATCGGCGGCGGCTTCGGCGGTCTGCGCGCGGCGCAGGCGCTACGCCGCGCGCCTGTGCGCATCACGCTGATCGACTCGCGCAATTTCCACCTTTTTCAGCCGCTGCTCTACCAAGTGGCAACAGGCGCGCTCTCGCCTGCTAATATCGCCGCGCCGCTGCGCGCCATTTTGAAAGATCAAGCGAACGTCGAGGTGCTATTGGCGCGCGCCGAGTCGCTCGACGCCGACTCGCGGACGCTCAGCCTGCACGACGGCACGCAGCTGCGCTACGATTACCTGATCGTGGCAGTTGGAATGCGCTCTGATTACTTCGGCAACGATGCTTGGGCAAATTATGCGCCGAGCTTGAAGACGATTGAAGACGCCACGCGCATACGGCGGCGCGTCCTCTTCGCCTTCGAGGCGGCTGAGCGCGATCCGCAGCACGCGCAGGCGTGGCTGACCTTCGTCGTGGTCGGCGGCGGACCGACGGGCGTGGAATTGGCGGGCGCCATCGGCGAGATTGCCAATCATACCTTGCGCGGCAACTTCCGCAGGATCGATCCGACGCAAGCGCGCGTGATCTTGGTCGAAGGCGCTGAGCGCGTCCTGCCGACCTATCCACCTGATCTCTCGGCGCGCGCTGCCGAGAGCTTGGCGAAGCTAGGCGTCACTGTCCGCGTGAATACGCTCGTGCGCGACATCACAGCCGACTCAGTGACGCTGCAAACAGGCGACCAGCGCGAGATCGTGCGCACCAAGACGGCGCTCTGGGCGACCGGCGTGCGCGCTGTGCCATTCGCCGATGCATTGGCGGCGTCCACAGGCGCGCCACAAGATCGCGCAGGACGCTTGATCGTCCAGCCTGACCTGACCTTGCCGAACTATCCCGAAATTTTCGTGATCGGCGACGTGGCGCACTACGCACATCAGACGGGCAAGCCGCTGCCCGGCGTGGCACAGGTCGCCATGCAACAGGCGCGCTACGCCGCGCGAGCGATTCAAGCACGGCTGCGCGGCAAGACGTTGCCAAAGCCATTCCGCTACGTGGACTTAGGCAACATGGCGACCATCGGACGCGCCGCCGCTGTAGCTGACTTGCGCGGCTTGCACGTTCACGGCGTGCTGGGCTGGCTGATCTGGCTATTTGTGCATCTGATGGCGCTCGTCAAGTTCCAAAATCGGCTGCTGGTGCTGATCCAATGGGCGTGGAGCTATTTCACGCGCAATCGCTCCGCGCGCCTGATCACAGGCGATATCGAGCCTGCGCCGCTGCCTGAGCCTGAGCGCGCGATTGCCGAGCAGCAGATGAGTCAGTGAGCGTATCAGCGTCTGCTCGGCGGCGCGGCTGCGTACGGTGTAAGATCAACGCACGACGCACGCTCTGTGGACTATAGATCGTACATAGGAGAAAGTCTTGAGATGCAACGCGAAAAGGTCGTGATCATCGGCAGCGGACCAGCAGGCTTGACTGCCGCACTGTACACAGCGCGCGCCAATTTGAATCCTGTCGTGATCGCAGGACCGCAATTCGGCGGTCAAGTGGCGCTCACGCACGAGATCGAGAACTATCCCGGCTTTCCGGGCGGCAGCGGCACTGAGCTGGTCGAGATTATGCGCGGTCAGGCGGAGCGCTTCGGCGCGCGGATCGAGATGGACGTGGTGCTGAGCGTGGATTTCAGCGCAGGCTCGCCGTTCACAGTGCGCACAGGCAACGTTGCGTATCTCGCTGACGCCGTGATCGTGACGGCAGGCGCGTCGCCGCGCTTGCTGAACGTGCCGGGCGAGGCGGAATACACCGGGCGCGGCGTCAGCTATTGCGGCACGTGCGATGGCTTCTTCTTTCGCGGCAAGCGCATTGTCGTGGTCGGCGGCGGCGATAGCGCCATCAAAGAGTCGCTTTTCCTGACCAAATTCGCCGCGCACATTGACGTGATCCATCGCCGCGATACGCTGCGCGCCGAGGCCGAGCTGCAAAAGCGCGCCTTCGCGCACGAGAAGATCAGCTTCATCTGGAACACGGTTGTGGAGCGCATTGACGGCGAGAACGGCAAGGTCACCAGCGTGCAACTGCGCAACCTGCAGACAGGCGAAGTGCGCCAATATCCAACAGAAGGCGTCTTCGTCTTCATCGGGCATGAGCCGAACAACGCGCTCTTCAAAGGCGTGCTGGCGATGGATGAGCATGGCTACCTGCTCACCGATCGGCACATGATGACCAGCGTGGAAGGCGTCTTCGCGGCTGGTGAGATTCAGGATCCAATCTGGAAGCAAGTGGCGACTTCGGTCGGGCAAGGCACGGCTGCTGCTATGGCGGCTGAGGAGTGGCTCGCCAAGCGCGAAGCGGCGCTGGCAGCCGCGCAGCAGGCTTGATCGGAATCAGACGGCTCGCGTGCGATGTGAAGGACGCTCGCGCGCGAGCCGCTGACTCAACGCCTGATCTGCTCTTCAAACCACGCGGTCATGTTGCGGATATCCTCGCGAGCGCTGAACAAACGCGCCA